>NZ_JBMGPW010000003.1:0-219422 GCF_049060325.1 Vescimonas sanitatis
TGCGCTCCGGCAGCGCCTGCCAGGGAAAGCCCGTATGCTCCACCTTTGCGCCGATCACATACACGCTGTCATGCCGGTAGAAATGACCGGGCAGCAGCCGATCCTCCTCGGGTAGATAGGCACCGATGGCCATTTCATAGAGCTGGTGAATGGTCTCCTCAGTGATTTGATTCGCCGGGTCGCTGATGAACTCCAGTCCCTTTTTCATGCCGAAAATGCGGCTTTCGCTTTCGTCTGTGGGAGCAAGACCGGAGAGGATCTTGCGGACGCTGTCACGGGTGAAGTCCACCTGCTGCTCGATGGTGAAGGTGGAAACGATCTCCTCCTCCATGGCCTTGACGCCGTAAAGCTGTGTGCTGTTCTGCGGCGTCAAAAGCACCTTGGCGGCTGAAAGGCGCACCTGTGCAATGCTGCTCAGATAGACGATGTTCTGCCCGGAGAAATCCTTGAGCGGCAGCGAATGATAGAAACCGTTTTTCAGCAGCTCCGTAAACTCTTTGATGTCGGCCTGCGGAAATTTATAGCCGAGCCTTCTCAAATCCAGAATGTTCTTGTCAGACAGCATCTTGGTAAACAATGCGGCATCCATAAAAGCACCTCCACTCCTGATTGCAATTAGTATCAACAAGTATCAGTATAGTGGAGTATGCCCTGAATTGCAAGAGGGAAAACGGATTTGTGATGGTCAGCACCACACCATCCACGGAGTATGCCCATAGCGTCACTGCCCTGCATACGCACCTGGCATTCAAATATACGCCCAGTACTCTTTGCTAACGGGATATGGAGGCCGGAGCTGGAGCGTTACACCAGTCTGGTACAGCAAATCAAGGAAAAAGCCAGAGAGCGTACCGCACTTATAAGAGAGAAAAAGGAACTGCCTTTTCTCCGTATCATCTGCAGCCGGGAATTGCTGTTAGACTTGCAGAGCTGACGGAGGAATTGGAGGAACTGCGCACTGAAAATGCTCTGCTTCTGCAAAAATTTGAGCATGTAGAGGATGCAGGCGCGAAAGTGTTCCGCAGAGATATTGCCACCATGGAGGCCGGTCTGAAAAAGCTGGAGGCACAGGAACAGCATCGAAATTTCTCCAGAAAATGAAAAAGAAATGACCCTGAGCGGTAATCGTGTGATTGCTCGCATGTTTTGTTATCTGGGAATCAGTGCATTTAGTCTTACTCTTGTTGCTCAAGCAGGACTTCGGTTTCTCATGCTTGCCATGTGTTTTTCTGAAAAAAAGTGCTAAGTCGGTTGACACCGCAGCGTGCTTATTGTATTATAGCCCCAACATCGACTCAAGTCGATTGGCAACTGCCCAAGTACTTTCGCCATCCCAATACTTGAATTTATACAACCGTGTACCACAAGGACACGCAACCATCCTCAAAGGAGCGGTTGTGTGTCCCTTCTTATATGCAATTGAGGAGAATTGAAATTGGAATTAAAAGAATTCTTTGCAGCACACCCCAAAATCGCACTGGCCTTTTCCGGCGGTGTGGACTCCGCGTATCTGCTCTATGCCGCAAAGCAGCTGGGAGCCGAGGTGCGGGCGTATTATGTGAAAACAGCATTCCAGCCGCAGTTTGAGTTGGACGACGCCAAGCGTTTAGCCGAGGCGCTTCATGCCGACATGACCGTCTTACTGGTGGATATTCTCTCCGATACGAGGGTCGCCGCAAATCCCGCCAGCCGCTGTTACTTTTGCAAAAAGTCGATTTTCTCGTCGATCCTGCACGCTGCAAGCGCGGACGGCTTTACCACGCTTATAGACGGTACAAACGCCTCAGACGATGCAGGAGATCGCCCCGGAATGCAGGCGTTGAGGGAGCTGAAGGTATATTCCCCGCTCAGGGACTGTGGACTGACAAAGGCCGACGTTCGCCGCCTGTCTAAGGAGGCCGGCCTGTTTACCTGGAATAAGCCCGCTTACGCCTGCCTTGCCACCCGCATCCCCGCGGAAACGCCGATCACCCCGGAGGATCTGGCGCGGACCGAGAAGGCGGAGGACTACTTGTTCTCTCTGGGTTTTACCGATTTTCGCGTCCGGCAGATGGGAAACGCCGCAAAGCTCCAGCTTCCGGATGCACAGCTGGCACATATCGTGGAGGCACGGGAACAAATCGTCGCCACGCTGAAGCAGTGGTACAGCACGGTTTTATTGGATTTGGAGGTTCGAGATGAATAGTGAGATCAGGCTCATTTTGGAAGCCGTAAAGCGCGGAGAGCTGTCCGTTGACGACGCTGCGTTAAAAATCAAGATCAAGCCCTTCGAGGATATTGGCTACGCCAAGGTCGATCTACATCGCAAGGTTCGGCAGGGCGCTGCGGAGGTCATTTACGGCGCCGGAAAAAACGCCGAGCAAATCAGCGGCATCGCTTCTGCCATGAGGGGCAGCGGGCAGGATGTCGTTCTCATTACCCGGCTTTCGCCCGAAAAAGCGGAGCAGATCAAAGCCGTTCACTCCCTCGCCTACCACGCCGAGGCGGGGATCGGTGTTATAGGAGAGCTTCCCGCTCCGGACGGCATCGGCAGGATCGTAGTTGCGACCGGCGGCACCAGCGACATTCCGGTGGCAGAGGAGGCCTCCCTGACCGCCGAGGTTCTTGGCAATCGCGTCACCCGCCTGTATGATGTGGGCGTTGCCGGGCTGCACCGTCTGCTGGCTCATCTGGATGACATTATGGGAGCCAGCGTCATCATCGCCATCGCGGGCATGGAAGGCGCGCTGGCCAGCGTCATCGGAGGACTGGCCGACTGTCCGGTGATCGCCGTCCCCACCAGCATCGGCTACGGCGCGTCCTTTCAGGGACTGTCCGCATTACTCTCTATGCTCAACTCCTGCTCCAGCGGCGTTTCTGTGGTAAACATTGATAACGGCTTTGGCGCAGGGTATCTGGCAAGCATGATCAATCACATGGAGGCAAAATCATGAAAACTCTGTATTTGGATTGCGGCATGGGTGCCGCAGGCGATATGCTGACCGCGGCACTGTTGGAGCTGCTGCCTGACCCGGATGGCTTTGTGGACGAGTTGAACGCTCTCGGCATTCCCGGTGTGCAGTATCGCCGGGAGGCGTCCGTAAAGTGCGGCATCACCGGCACACATATGTCTGTTACGGTAAATGGTGTGGAAGAATCCGATCACGCACATGCCCATCACCACGACCATGAGCATACACATGAACATGAGCATACACATGAACATGAACACACGCCTCACCAGCACAGCAGCCTGCACAGGATCCGGCACATAATATCCGGCCTGCATCTGCCCGAGGCGGTGCAGCACAACGCGAAGGCCGTCTACGGACTTATCGCAGAGGCGGAGAGCCGCGCCCACAATGTCCCCGTGGCGGAGAGCCACTTCCATGAGGTTGGAACGATGGACGCCGTGGCAGACGTCGTTGCCGTTTGCCTGCTGATGGATCGGCTGGCGCCAGAAAGGGTTATCGTCTCCCCCATCCATGTGGGCAGCGGTCATGTCCACTGCGCGCACGGCATTCTGCCCGTTCCCGCTCCCGCCACCGCATATATCCTGCAGGGCCTTCCGATCTACGGCGGCAGCGTAAAGGGCGAGCTTTGCACGCCTACCGGCGCCGCGCTCTTAAAGCATTTTGCCACCGAATTTGGTGAGATGCCTGTTATGCGTGTCGGCGCCATTGGCTACGGTATGGGTAAAAAGGACTTCCCCGCCGCAAACTGCGTGCGGAGTATGCTGGGAGAAGCCGGCGAATCGTCCCACACGGTATGTCAGCTTTCCTGCAATGTCGACGACATGACGGCCGAAGCCATCTCCTTCTCCATGGATCGCCTGTTTGATGCCGGAGCCCTGGAGGTCTATACCACGCCTGCCGGCATGAAAAAATCCCGCCCCGGCACGCTGATCTGCGCCTTGTGTCCAGAAGCTGCGCGGGAGGCTGTGGTGGAAGCCATGCTGCGCCATACCACGACCATCGGCATTCGGGAGAGCCTCTGCCGCCGGTATGTGCTGGAGCGGCACATTGAAAGCATCGAGACGCCCTACGGGGTAGTACGCCGCAAGGATTCCTGCGGATACGGTGTCACCCGTTCCAAGTACGAATACGACGATCTCGCCCGCATCGCAGAGGAGCGGCGTATCAGTCTTTCCGAAGTGGCCGCGCTGGTGGAAGCCCTCTGACGGCAGCGTAAAGCTCCATCCCCGCAGCGCAAGGTCACCGGCGACATAAGCCGGAAACGAACAGCAAGCAGGAGGCGGCCAAATGGTCACCTCCTGCTTATTGCGGCTTGTTCTTTACTTTGCGATTTTCCTCAGTTCCTCCACCGTTTCACAGGCAATCTCGCTTATGGTAAGCTTCTTCGCGCCGATCACACGGTTGCTACAGCGATTAACGGGAAGAAGCAGCTTTACGGCCTTACTCTGCCCCACGGCAGCCGCCATGGCCGGTGTGACCTCTCCCAGCATAGAATCGGCAGATATGATGCCCACCGGACCGATGATCACATCGGCATCACGACTGGCAACAATGACGGGGTTCTCCCCGGTCGCGCCGTACATCGCTCCGCCCTTCAGCATGGTGCAGGTCGCAATGCTGTTCGTGCCAATGGCATACACTTCACAGTCCACATCGCTTTTTACAATGGCCTCGGCAATGCTCTGCCCGAGCTTACCGCCCTGCCCATCAATAATCACAACTTTCATAGTATTCTCCGTCTTGTCGGGACACTTGACCAGCTCACAATGCTCTCCGCTTTTTGAATGATGACACAGTTCTCGCTCCACGCCAGCAACTGCCGGTGTGGACGACCGTCATAGCCTTAAAAGAGCAGCGGCATTTTTCCAGCAGACATTCTCCACGATGCGCCCCAGTGCGGCAATATCTGCCGGATACTGGCCGCCGTCCACTAACTTACCCAACTTAGCGCACAGGATACGGCGGTAGTACTCATGCCGAGGAAATGAGGTGAATGACCGGGAATCTGTCAGCATACCCGCGCTGTGGGCCAGTAGGCCGGTTTCCATCAGCTCGTCCAACTGCGCATTGATCCCTCGCAGCGTGTCATTGAACCACCATGCAGCGCCGTACTGCACCTGCGGAGCGAAGTTCACAGCCATGGTGCTGAAAACCGCGCTCTCCGCGGGGTTAAGATTGTAGAGGATCACGCGCGGCAATCCACCGCCGCTTTCCAGCTTGGCCAAGAAATGCCCTAATGCCGCAGGATCACTGGTTGCACCGACGCTGTCGCCACCTGCATCATGGCCAACTGTCTCCAGCAGGCGCGGCGATTGATCGCGGATCGGGCCGAGATGCAGCTGCATGACCATGCCCCGGCGGCGATATTCCTCTCCAAGGAAAAGCAAAAGCTGCTCCCGCACCTCGTCAGCGCCGCCGCGCAGGCAGGACAGCCCATGGTCGGCGACCACGCATCCACAGGCCTGAAAATGGTCTAATGCCACACACAGCGCGTGCTTCAGGCCGTCTATATCCGCGATAGCAACGCCGGTTGACTCTGCCAGCCGCGACAGATGCTTCCGCGCACCGGGATGCTCCGGCTCCAGATAGCGATCCGGCCGAAAGGACGGCAGCACTTCAAAGGGGATCCCGTCATCCCGGCGGATCTGCTGATGCCACTCCAGCGAGTCCGCCGGATCATCGGTCGTACACAGAGCACGGACATTCTGCTGCTTCAGCAGGCTGACGGTATCCTGCTCCCGCAGCTTTTCCCGCGTTTCCTCCCAGATAGATGGTGCGGTTTCGGGCGTCAGTGGCGTGTGGATGTTAAAGTAACGCTGCAGCTCCAGATGCGTCCAGTGGTAAAGTGGGCAGCCGGCCAGTTGCGGCACCACAGACGCCCACGCCAGGAACTTCTCATAACCATCGGCATCGCCTGTGATCCGCCGCTCCTCTACGCCACAGGCGCGCATCGCCCGCCATTTATAATGATCGGTTTCCAGCCACAGTTCCGTCAGATCACGAAAGACACGGTGCTGGGCAATATCTCTGGATGACAGATGGTTGTGATAGTCGATAATGGGATTTCCTTCTGCGTGTTGATGAAACAGCGTTTTCGCCGTTTCTCCATGCAGAAGGAAATCCTGGCTCATAAATTCTTCCATAACACCCTCCTTAAAACCGCTCCCGGTTTATCCACAGGCCCAACGCAGGATTCGGGATAAAGTAAACCCGCTCTCCGTCTACCGTATTGTACCCGTATCGCAGCGTATCGGGATCGTACTTTGCCGCCATCTCGTCATAATCAGCGCTGCGGAATCCGACTGCCTCGATCTCCTCTCGGAAAGCATCCCTGACCGCATAGGTGATGGTAAAGCGCCCATCAGAGGAGCCGTGGATGAGATGGGCCGCCGCCCCCATATTGTCCCGCAGATCCTGATTCTCCGGCTTGTTGAATTCCTCCAGCGTATGCAGGCGGCCCCTATATCCGTACTTACGGATCAGCTTGTCCACCTGTGGATCCTCCCCAAATTTTGTAACGCCGGGTGCCAGCACGATCAGCTCTCCGCCATCTGCCATAGCCATACGGGTGCGATAGACAGCCTTGTTTCCCAGCCATGTGCTTTTGAATTCACCGGGATCCAGATAGACCACGCATTTTTTCAGTCCCTGCTCTACAAAATCGATATTTTTCTCCTGCGACAGCTTAACTGCCTCGGTCAGGCATTCGCGTCCCTCCCCGATAAACAGGCCATGGGTGCGGATGCTGCCTGCCGGAGCAGTGGTCACGGTCAGCACGAAGAGAATGGGGTGCTGGCGCAGGAAACGCTCCATCGAGTAGTCAAACAGCTTGCGCACCGGTGTGTGGTCCCTGCCCATCATCCGTTCCATGCCGTATACTGCGCCCACCATGTGACTTTTATTGATCATGTCGCTGCCGCCCACGCCTACAAACAGGTTTTTGGCATGGTTGGACATACCGATGACCTCATGCGGCACCACCTGACCCGGCGAGATGATCAAATCGTACTGTTCGTCCATCACCCGCCGATTGATCTCCACGCTGATCGGCTCATGCCACAGCCCCTCCGTGACATCCTCCAGATAACTGCTTGGAACCTCTCCCACCTTCAGCACGTCAGTGCGCCAGTTGTGGGGAATCAGCTTTTCGTAGGGTACGTCGCCGAACATGGCAAGGGCCTGTTCCTCTGTCATTGGCTCATG
The DNA here is from genome assembly GCF_049060325.1 of Vescimonas sanitatis. Lineage (NCBI taxonomy): Bacteria > Bacillati > Bacillota > Clostridia > Eubacteriales > Oscillospiraceae > Vescimonas > Vescimonas sanitatis. Next base: position 7,158 of record NZ_JBMGPW010000003.1, read on the forward strand.
GGTACCCAGTGCCGGCATGATGTCCACCTCGGCCCCCATGTTTTGAAGAATATGGTAGTAGGTGTTGGTGATGAATCCGGCGTTGGAATGATACCGCGTAAAATCCGGTGGAAGGATCAGCACACGTCGTGGATGGCGGTCTTCCAAGCTCTGCCGCAGCGCGTGCGCGATCTCCTGCTGTGTTAGCCCGCTCTCGTTGTCCGCAATTTTGAAAATATTCATATTACACCCCGCTGTATGCGCTGAAACCGCCATCGATGGGCAGCACGACGCCGGTAACAAAGGAGGCAGCCTTGTCGTCCAGCAGGAACAATACTGCCCCAATCAGCTCCTCCGGCCGGCCAAATCTCCCCATAGGGGTAGCCGCTAATATCTTGCCGGTACGAGGCGTCGGGGAGCCGTCTTCATTCCACAGCAGTGTCTTGTTCTGCTGCGTAGACAAAAAGCCCGGTGCGATGGCATTGACGCGGATTCCCTGCTTAACAAAGTGAACTGCCAGCCACTGTGTAAGGTTGGATACGGCGGCCTTGGCACCGGAATAGGCAGGGATCTTTGTTAGCGGCGTATATGCGTTCATAGACGAGATACTCAATATGCTGCACCCTCCACGGCCCAGCATATCCTGTGCGAACACCTGCGTGGGAATCAAGGTGCCTGAGAAATTCAGCTGCAGCACGCTCTCTATATCCTCCGGCCGCAAATCGAAAAAGCTGCGTACCGGCGCATCTAAGTCGCCTGCCTCGTAATACTCATGCTCCGTGGTGGCCTGCGGCTTGTTTCCTCCTGCTCCGTTGATCAGCAGGTCGCACTGCCCAAGCTGTTCCAGTACCCGGCGATGGCAGTCCTCCACCGAATCACGGTCGCACACATCACAGACATAGGCGCGGGCCGTACCGCCCACCGCGGTGATCTCATCTGCTACCCGTTGCACCTTCTCCGCCGTGCGGCCCAGCAACGCGACCCGGGCGCCAGCCTCTGCCAGTGCCTTGGCCATAACCGAGCACAGGACACCTCCGGCACCGGTAATGACCGCAACCCTTCCGTCAAAAGAATGCTCCATGTGTTACCTCCATTAAGCGTTATAGGTGCCCGCGGCCGTGCTGCCGCCATGACCGGTCCAGTTAGTGTGAAACACCTGATCCGCCGATGCATCCAAGCGCCGGTAAGTATGTGCGCCGAAATAGTCCCTTTGCGCCTGCAGCAAGTTGGCAGGCAGGCAACGCGTCGTATATCCATCGAAATAACTGAGCGCGGCAGACATCGCAGGCGCCGGTACACCGCAGCTCGCTGCAGCGGAAACAACCGTGCGCCACGCAGGAAGCAGCTCCTTGATGGTTTTTTCAAAATAGGGATCCAAAAGCAGATTAGATAGCGCCGGATTTTCAATATAAGCGTCCTTGATCTTCCCCAAAAAAGCACTGCGAATAATGCATCCGCCCCGCCACATCAGCGCAATGCCTCCATAGTTCAGATTCCAACCGTATGCACCGGCAGCCGCCCGCATCAACGTATAGCCTTGTGCATAGGATATGATCTTGGACGCATACAGCGCCTGATGTATATTCTCAACAAACAATTCTTTGTCTCCGGTAAATGGGGGGATAATGCGATCAAAGACGGCGGCAGCTGTTACACGTTCGTCCTTCATAGCGGATAAGCAGCGGGAAAACACCGCTTCGCTAATCAGTGTCAGCGGAACACCCTCGTCCAGCGCAGCTGTGGCTGTCCATTTGCCAGTCCCCTTCTGTCCGGCGGTATCCAAAATGTGCTCCACCAGCGGGCTTCCATCTACATCCTTGTAGGCCAGGATATCGCGGGTGATTTCAATAAGATAGCTATCCAGCTCTGTATCGTTCCACGCGGCAAAGGCTTGGTGCATTTCGCCATCGGACATCCGCAAGTAATCCCGCATCAACTGATATGCTTCACAGATCAGCTGCATATCGCCGTATTCAATGCCGTTATGAACCATTTTTACAAAATGTCCGGCGCCATTTTCGCCGACCCACTCGCAGCAGGGGGAGCCGTCCTCCACCTTGGCGCAGATGGCCTGAAAAATAGGCTTGACATAAGGCCATGCCACTGGGCTGCCGCCGGGCATCATGCTGGGGCCCTTCAGCGCACCCTCCTCTCCGCCAGAAACACCGGTACCAATGTATAGCTTTCCCTTACTCTCCACATAGGCCGTGCGGCGGATCGTGTCGGGGAAATGGCTGTTTCCGCCGTCGATGAGGATATCATAATCATCCAGCAGGGGCAACAGCTGTTCGATCATGTCGTCTACGGCCTGTCCTGCCTTTACCATCATAAACACCTTACGAGGGCGCTCCAGCTGGCTGACAAACTCCTCCAGCGTATGGCAGCCGATGATGTTCTTTCCGGCAGCACGACCGGCAATAAACCGATCGGTTTTCTCCGTTGTACGGTTATATACAGCCACAGTGAATCCCTTGGATTCCATGTTCATCACAAGGTTCTCGCCCATGACGGCCAAGCCGATCAATCCGATATCTGCTTTCTTCATTACTTCTCCTCCTATCGCTGTACACGGGCATTACCCGCGTATACGTCCCATACCTGCTTTTCATCGGCAGGCTCTGCATAATCGTTGAGACTGGAGGCCGCCAATACGCCGGATGCCCAGCCAAATTGCAAACATTTTTCGCCGTTCCATCCATTCAGTACGCCGTACAATACACCGCCGGTAAAGCCGTCGCCACCACCGATGCGATCCATCACCTGGATGGGGCGGGGCTCCTCCACATACCATGTATCTCCATCCAACAGAATTGCACCCCAGAGATGCTCGTTGGCGGAGATCACCTGCCGCAGTGTGGTAGCAAACATACGGGCATTGGGATACCGCTCCTTGACCTGCGTGATCATCGCCTTAAAGCTGTCGATCTTCCCCTTCAGTTCTTTTCCCCCCGCTTCAGGGCCCTTGAAGCCCAGGCACAGCTGGAAGTCCTCTTCATTGCCCACCAGAATGTCGGCGCAGGAGGCAAGCGCGTGGAACGCGGCAGATAACTCCGCCTCGCGGCCCTCCCAGAAGGTGGCCCGGTAGTTCAAATCGAAGGAAACAAGCGTGCCATATCGCTTGGCCGCCTCGGCCAATGCAAGGCAACACTGTGTTGTCTCCGGGCTCATGGCCGCGATCAGACCAGAGATGTGCAGAATTCCCACGCCCTCGTGACCAAAGATGCGTTCCACATCGAAATCGTCTATACAGAGTGTGCGACCCACTTCGCCGGCTCGGTCATTCCAAACACGTGGTGCCCGCAGCCCAAAGCCGGAATCGGCAATATTGAACTGATGACGAAATCCCCACGGACCGCCCTGCTCTACCTCGACGCCCTCGAATCGAATATTTCGGGCGCGAAGCTGCTGTTTGATAAATTCAGCTACGGGACTGCCCTTGACAAACTTCGTCATAGCCAGGCAGCCCATACCAAGACTGGACGCAACGTTCAATACGTTTGTTTCGGCACTGGTAGCCTGCAAACGAAACAAGTCGCTATTGTGTACAGCCATCCTGTCAGGCGGCGTAATGCGCACACCAATAGAAGTTACGCAGGCGATGGCATGCAAAGGCAGCACAGCGCGGTCAAACTGCTTCATAAAGGGTTCCTCCTTGTTATTTGTGATCGTATAGCCATTGTAGTTTGAGCACAAAAGCAAGTCCATTGACATAATGCGCATATCATATTGCAAAAAAGCGCATTGCTGTGCTATACTTGTAAAAAGGAGGATGCGCCATGGAATCACATTTCTATTATCGGGACGAAGATCTGTTCGTCCACCACACATTGGACAAGCATCCGACGCCGGATAGCTTTCCCATGCACGCCCATGAGCGTATGGAAATATTCTACTTTCTCTCTGGCTGCGGCGCTTATCTGATCGAAGGTACGCAGTACGACCTGTGTGCAGGCGACGTATTGATCATGCGCCACGCAGAGGCGCACAAGCTGCTGATCCGCCCAGACGAGCCGTATGACCGCATTGCCATTCACTTTTCTCCCAGACTGCTGTCCTCACTGGATCCGGAGGGTGCGCTGCTCCGTCCATTTCTGAACCGTCCATTGGGACGGATGAACCGTGCGGCGCCAACAGTTGGAAAGCATGCCTCGCAGTTGCTGCAATTAGAGTCTCTGCGAGAGTCGCCTTACCAGACGAGACTGCGGATCATCAGCTGCCTCCTGCCTCTGCTGTGTGAGCTGAGCGACTCCTTTCAGGCCAATGCGTCAGATGCAGCGGACAGCGGCACGCAATCACTGGCTGCACGATTGACCGCCTACATAAACGATCATTTGTATGAGGACATCTCTCTGGAAGCCTTGTGTCAAGTTTTCTTTCTCAGCCGCTCGCAGATCAATCGGATCTTCACCGGCGCCACCGGAACGTCTATTTGGCGGTATGTGACCATCAAACGGCTGCTGGCGGCTCGAGCGATGATCCGCGACCATGAACCTGCCGGTGATGTCTGCACCCGCTGCGGATTCAACGACTATTCGGCATTTTACCGGGCCTATAAGGCGCGCTTCGGCTGCTCCCCTACGGAAGATATCTGAATTATATGCAATACATACAAATAGAGCAGTACCGCATCTCAAATGAGATGCGGTACTGCTTTGCAGCCTGTATGGTCATCATATACGCCCATTCCCTCTGCGTTATTTTTCTACAGAAAAATATGTTGAGGTGTGGTCCTTATTTATGAGATCAGGGCGGAAGGAATCTCGCAGCACCAATTCGGTTGAGATCACCACGCGGGAAGCCGGACGCTCGCCCCGAAGCACACGGAGCAGGATCTGTGTGGCTGTGGCGCATACTGTCTCAACATTGGTATCCATGCTGGTTAATTCCGGCGTAGTACACTGGGAAAACCGGGAGTTATTCAGTCCTACGATGGGAATGTTGATTTCTCTGGCTTGCAGTGCTTTTTGTGCGCCTACTGCCAAAATATCATCAGCCGCAATCAGCGCATCGAACGCAATACCGTCATCCAGCATTTTTTGGATCATTTCGCGAGAGGGCTGCAATTCGTCCTCTGTCTCCGGGATCTGCAGGATCAGCTCCCCATCATCCGGCAATCCGCATTGCGCCAAGCCCTCCCGGTATCCCTGAATTTTTTGAAAGCCACTGAATGAACAGGTATCATTCAAATACAAAATACGGCGGCATCCATAGTCAAAGAGCGTTTTGACCAGATTTTTTACACCCTCCCGCTCATCACTGAGTACACAATAGACGTTGTCCAGCTCCACCAAACCGTTGATAATCAGAATGGGTATCTCTGCTGCGATGGGTACAAAATGCTCATATTGGGTCAGTTCCTCCATCGTAGAGCCAATTAGAATAATAGCATCCACGCGACGGTTGTGGAGCAAATTCAGGGATTTTGCCTTGTTTTCACTGACGCTGTCGGTACAGCTCAGAAGAATATCGTACCCGGCATCCCGCAGCAGATGCTCCAATATCGAAACCGGTTTCACATGGTTTATATCAGAGATGATCGGGCAAAGGATCCCTATCGTTTTTGAGGCGGTCGAATTAAGGTTTCTGGCAAAGATGTTTGGCACATACCGCTCCTGGTCAATGATCTCCATGACCTTGCTGCGGTTTTTTTCGCTGACATTAGCGCTGTTATTGATAACGCGTGATACTGTTGCCACGGAAACGCCGGCTTTCTCTGCAATATCATAGATATTCATGCGTACAACCCCTGAGAATAAAATTTATCACTGATTTATAACAGTTTACCATACAGATACCGCCTTGTCATTGTACAAAAAAGAGAAAAATAATCGTGTCAAATGTTGAAAAGTGAACTATTGAAATCGGTTACAGCGCATGATGCAAGCATTTTTCAATAAATTGCAATGTTATTTCGTAGAAGCAAGAAATACAAAGCAACTATTTTGCCGCAATTGCGGTTAAAACCATTATTGACAATCGCATTTTTGCAATATATACTCCTGTGTAACGGGTTACAAATTGCAATTCAAGCACACAGCGGCAGAAATAGGAGGGCGCACATGCTGATAGAAGTAAAAAATCTGCACAAGTCCTTTGGAGAGAATCAGGTGCTTCGCGGCATCGACGTTTCCATCCAGAAAGGCGAAGTCGTCGTGGTTATCGGACCTTCCGGTTCGGGAAAGAGCACCTTCCTGCGCTGCCTGAACCTGTTGGAACAGCCTACCGACGGACAGGTTATCTTTGACGGCGTTGATCTGACGGATGGCCATGTAAATACGTTAGAAACATGCCGCCGCATGGGTATGGTGTTCCAGCGGTTCAATCTGTTCTCCAATCTGACGATTTTGGACAATGTAACACTGGCGCCTATGTTGGTAAAAAAGCAGTCACGCGCAGAGGCAGAAAAGCGGGCGCTGGCCCTGCTGGAAACCGTTGGATTGTCCGAGAAGCGCGACGCCTACCCCGAGCAGCTTTCCGGCGGACAACAGCAGCGCGTAGCCATTGCCCGCGCACTGGCAATGGAGCCGGAGGTCATGTTGTTTGACGAAGCCACCAGCGCTCTTGACCCGGAGATGGTGGGTGATGTATTAAGCATCATGCGCGACATGGCGCGTCAAGGCATGACCATGGTGGTCGTCACTCACGAAATGGGCTTCGCCCGCGAAGTGGGAGACCGCGTGTTGTTCATAGACGGCGGCGTGATCGTAGAAGAAAACACGCCCGATGAGTTATTCAGCAACCCCCAGAACAAGCGCACGCAAGACTTCCTGAGCAAGGTACTTTGATCAGGACGAAATAATGAAAGGATGAAAAACAAATGTCTGCCATCAAGTTTCACAAAGCAAGCGAATACAAGAAGGTATTCAACGAAAACGGTCTGGCTCGTCAGAGCGTTTTGACCGGCGAGTACAAGGATGTCGCCATCTATAAGTGTACGCTGGCTGCCGGTGCAAAATGGGAGCCGGAGCTGTATCCCCAGCAGGAGAAGGTGCAGATCCTGCTTTTCACCGAGGGTACCGGCTATGTAGCCACCCCCCACAAGGCATTTCAGATCGAAGAGGTCTCCGTGTTTGTCCCCCGCTTCGACCAGGAGAGCTTCTTTATTCAGGCCGATAGCGAGCTGAGCTTCCTGCAGATCGTCGCCAACCTTTCCGACTATGACCGCGAAAACATGGCCGACTCCCACATCGCCCTGCCCCGCTTCCGCCCCGTGTCTCAGGGCTGGCAGTACGAGGAGAACTTCAAGACCCGCGACATCGAATCCTACACCCTGATCGAGCACCGCTATTTCGGTCGTTTGTCCATGGGCGCCGTATACGGCAAAGGCCCCAACGAGGTCGGCCAGCACATCCACAACGAGCTGGAGCAGTGGTACTACGCCCTGCCCGGTGCAAAGTTCACTTACCATGTAAACGACGAGGAGATCCCCTTCAACGAGGGCGACCTGTCCTATACTCCCCACGGCAACTACCACGGCACCAGCGCCGAGGACGGCCAGCGCTTCGACTATATCTGGTTCGAGCTGTGCGAGAACGGCTATCCCGGCCAGCTGAAGTAAGCGCCATGCTGTCGCCAGACACGATCTTAGGCAGCAACGGATTTTACAGTCATTGGACGCTCCCTGCGTTTCTGACGGCGCAGCAGGAGATGGGTGTGCGCCGCATCGCTTTTCACCACGTCCCCGCGCACCTGTGGCTGGATCACTATCGCTGCGTGGGCGCAGAGACGCTGAAACAGCACTTGGCAGAGGCCGGTATCGCAGTGGATGTCTTTCACCCCGGCCGGTATCATTACAGCCTTTTCGCCTCAGCCGGAACCCGGCAGGATCTATGCACCCGCGAGTACCTGCGCCGCTGTATGGACGTCGCCAGCTCGCTGGGCTGCACCACAGTTTGCCTGCAGCCCGATGGCGCTCTGATAGACGACCAGAACAGCTTGTCGTCGTTGTGCCGCCAATTATCCGCGCTGTGCGGCGACGCCGTCCAGTATGGCGTGACCCTCTGTTTACAAACCGTTACCCCGGAAGACAGCGCCATCCTGCATACGCTGCCCCAGCTTCTCACGGTGTTGGACGCCGTTCCAGAGCTGGCAGCCGCGCTGGACACTGTACCCGTCAGCCTGGCAGGCGAGAGCATCCCCCAGTGGTTTGACAAGCTGGGTCAGCGTATCCGCTTCGTAAGATTTCAGGACGGCCGCGGCTGTTACGGCCGTATTTGGGGACAAGGCGTGTTCCCCAGTCAGGACTACGCGCACCAGCTCCTTCACAGCGGGTATAGCGGTCTTGTCAGCATCAACGGTCTTTCGACACGTTATCAAGAGGATCCAGCCGCCGCAGACCGACGCAACCGTGCCGCAGTTCTGGCCATGCTGTCCGGCAAGGAGGAAAGCAGCCTATGGATTTGATACAACGCCGTCAGGCAGCCGTCATGAACCAGCATTATCAACGGTACTCGCTGGACTATTTTCTGGATGCACAGCAGCGTATCGGCTTTACCAGCATCGAGCTTTGGTGCGGTGCCCAGCATTTTTGGCTGGACGACCAGCACTATGATGATGTACAATCGCTCTTGCGCAAAGTGCAGCGCCGTGGGCTGGAGGTGGTCTCCCTCACATGCCCCAGCTTTTGCTTCCAGTATCAGTATGCGCCATTTTCCCCAGAGGTAGCAGACTACTGCCTGTCCTATTTCAAAAAAGGGCTAGCTGTGGCAGAGGATTTAGGCTGCACCGTTATGACGGTCAACTCCGGCTGGGGCTGCATGGACCGGCCCCGCCAGGAATCCTGGAACGCCTCATGCGAGCTACTGCGGCAGCTGGCCGAGGAGGCGGAGCAGCGGCATATAACGCTGGCGCTGGAGTCCCTGCGTCAGGACGAGACAGATCTTGCCTATGATCTGCCTACCACGCGGCAGCTCATCGAGCAGGTGGGACACCCCAGCTTAAAGGTCATGGCGGACACCATCGCCACCGGTGCCTGCGGTGAAACGTTGGAGGATTGGTTTGCCGCATTCGGCTCTGATCTGGTGCATATGCACTTTCTTGACGGCGACCCCTTCGTACACAATATATGGGGCGACGGCAACTATCCGCTGGAGCAGATGCTGCGTTGCCTGCAAGCCAACGCATACACCGGCTATTTGGTGCAGGAGGTAGCGGACGAGCGCTACTTTGCCGACCCTGTCGCCGCCGACCTGCAAAACTACCGTGTGCTGAGCCGTTTCTTCTCTGATTGAGGCGGCTTGCAAAAAAAGAGAACAAACTTAAGAAAGGTAAGGAAAGCAAAATGAAAACGATGAAACGCGCATTGACCCTGATTATGGCGGTCATGATGGTCGCCGCGATGGCCGCCTGCGGCAATAAGCCCGCAGCGAGCAACGGTGACGAAACCACCGACGACGGATCCCTCAAACGCGTGCAGGATGCCGGCAAGCTGATCGTGGCCTGCGAGACATCATGGCCCCCCTTCGCCTACATTGATGACAAGCAGCAGCTGGTGGGCTACGACGTGGAAGTCGCTGCCGAGATTGCCAAGCGTCTGGGCGTAGAGATCGAGTACTCCAGCTCCAACAGCTGGGACGGCATCGTGGCCAGCCTTGACTCCGGCCGCGTGGACGCCATCTTCAACGGTGTGAACATCGCCGGCCGCGTGGACAAGTACGGCATGACCATCCCCTATATGCAGAATCAGCTGGTGCTGACCGTTGCCGCCGACAACGAGGACATCAAGAGCTTCGAAGACTTGGACGGCAAACTGGTAGCCAACGCACTGGAAGGCTCCAACGGTAAGCTGGCAAAGTCCTATGGCGCCGAGCTGACCCCCGCCGGTCTGGCAGAGGCCATGACCCTGCTAAAGGATCACCGCGCTGACGCACAGATCGAGGATCAGATCGTTATGGCCCTGTATCTGGAGGGCAAGCCCGACATGAAGCAGTACGTCAAGCAGGTAGCCTTCTATGAGCCCGCAGATATCACCGAGATGCAGGTGGCCGGCTGCTTCCGCATCGCCGACAAGGAGCTGGTAGAAGCCTGCAACCAGGCTCTGACTGACATGAAGGCCGACGGCACCCTGTATGATCTGGCTGTAAAGTATCTCAGCCAGGACGTGGCCGACAGTCTGGATGTGTTCACTAAATAAATAAACACCGAGCCGGTGGAGACGCTCGTTTCCAACGGGCGTCCCACCGGCTATTACCTTTCAGAAAGCGAGTGTGCGTATGAGCGATCAATTTATGAGGATCGTGGAGATTCTCCTCAACTCTTTCTGGCCTCTGTGCAAGGCAGCACTGAAATATACGATACCCTTGACCATTGTTTCTTTCGGCTGCGGCACAGTACTGGCTTTTATCACCGCGATCTTCCGCTTGTCGGGCGTTCGCATTTTGCAAGGCATTGCAAAGTTTTATATCTGGATCATCCGCGGCACGCCCCTTCTGGTGCAGTTGTTCGTGATCTTCTACGGCCTGCCCAGTCTGGGAATCGTGCTCAGTCCCTTTGTTTCCGGCGTACTGGGCCTGTCCCTGTGTCAGGGCGCCTATAACTCGGAGATCGTCCGCGCCGCGATCCTTTCTGTCCCCAGCGGACAATGGGAGGCAGCCAAGGCGCTGGGCATGACTCGGGCGCAGACCTATATGCGCATCGTCATTCCGCAGGCGGCGCGCACAGCCGTCCCCTCTCTGGGCAATCAGTTCATCGGGCTGACCAAGGACACCTCTCTGGCCGGTATGCTGACCATCCCCGAGCTGCTGCAGACCGGCCAGCAGATCACCGCAGTTGTCTACGAACCGCTGGCGCTGTATCTGGAGGTGGCGTTTGTTTATCTGCTGATGAACTCCGCTCTAACCGTGCTGCAGAGCAAGCTGGAAAAGCGGCTGAGCAAACACGTACAGCAGAGAACCAACTGAGAGGGAGGCAGCAGCAATGAGTGCAATCAGCGACATTTTGAAAGACATTCGTCTGCCGCGCATGGTACGAGTCCACCAGCAATTTGACTCTCAGGTGGTGGAGGACATCCCCGGAGAGATCACGCGACAGCTGTCCGGTGATTTTCCTCACGGAATCAAAGCCGGTATGTCTGTGGCGATCACCTGCGGAAGCCGCGGTATCGCCAATCTCAGCACCATTATGCGCACAGTTGTGGATTTCTGCATCCGCCAAGGCGCACACCCCTTCATCATACCCGCCATGGGCAGTCACGCAGGCGCGACAGCCGAAGGGCAGCAGGGTATGCTGGCCGCGTTAGGTGTGACCGAGGAGAGCTGCGGCTGTCCGATCATCAGTTCTATGGAAACAAAGGTCATTGGCCAGACAGCAGAGGGCCACGTGGTACAGATCGACCGGCACGCAGCCGAGGCAGACGGCATTATCGTCATCAACCGTATCAAGCCCCACCCCGTCTTTGTCGCGCCCTATGAAAGCGGCCTGATGAAGATGATGACCATCGGCTTAGGCAAGCAGAAGCAAGCCGAGGTCGTGCATCAGATGGGCTTTGAGAATTTCCATCACCTCATCCCCTTGTTCGGCAATGCCGTGCTGGATCACGCCAATATTCTCTTTGGCCTGGCCATCATTGAGAATGCCTATGACCAGACCAACCGCCTGGTAGCTCTGACACCGGAGTGTATCCGGCAGGAGGAGCCCAGCTTGCTGCTGGACGCAAAAGCCAAGATGCCCAGGCTGCTTTCCGGCTACGCGGACATTCTGGTCGTAGATAAGATGGGTAAGGATATCAGCGGTGATGGTATGGACCCCAACATCACCGGCCGCTTCTGCCAGTACTACACCGGCAAGCCGAACTTCACAGCCAAGCGCGTGGCGGTGCTCGACCTCACCGAGGCCACCCACGGCAACTTCATCGGTATTGAAGCAGCAGACGTGACCACTCGTCGAGTAATCGACAAGGCCGATCCAGAGCAGACATACCCCAACTCTCTGACATCCTGCGGCAACCAGCACATGCCCATGTACATGAAAAATGACCGTGAGGCTATTCAGTGCGCCATTAAGATCAGCACCGGCATCGACCTGAATGATGCCCGCATCATCCGCATCCCGGATACGCTGCACGTGACAGATATCATGGTCAGCGAGAATATGCTGCCGGAGATTCTGCAGCGCAATGATATGCAGGTGTTGGGCGAGCCCGAGGAGTGGCCTTTTGATGAAAATGGAAACCTCTGGTGAGTTTCAGACTCTACGCTTCTTGATAGGCAAAAAGGATCACCGCCCGGTCGGGCGGTGATCCTTTTTTGATACACGCTTGACGCAAGAGCTCAGTCCAGCAGTACATCGATGCCGGAGTTACGCATTTCTCCGCAATGACCTTTGTGGATGACGACCTTACCCAGACCAAGGAGAGTATGCAGCTCTTTGCGGAAGAAGTCCTTCCGGCATTTCGTTGAGAAGGGTCGGTGAAACGGGTATGGAGTTGAAAGCATTTCGCCGCCGCCGCGTGCAGGAGGCGATGAAGGATTCCAATGTGCAGATCCTGATCGCATCCCTTCCGCAGAACATCGCCTATCTGACCGGAGGATATGTGAGCGTAGGTCAAAATGTGCTGTGTTCATCACAGGCCTATGTCGCCTATCTGCTTCCGGAGGGTAAGCTATACTGCATCGTCGGTCACGCCGAGATCCCCTCCGTGTTGGAGTTTGAGGGCGGCAACGCAGAGATCGTGCCTTTTGGAGCCTTCCGCTTTGCATACGCCGATGCTCTTCCGAAGCCGCCAGATATTCCGAGTATTAGCAGAAAACAAAGAGCTCCGCACTACAGGCGCTTCTCGATACGCTTCGCGAGCTGGTCAAGACCGACGATATGCAAATCGCTCTGGATACCAGCCGTATGCCATACGAAACTACCGCCGGCATACTTGCAGCATTCCCCACGGCATCTGTTTCCGGCGCAGCAGTATTCTATAAGGCTCGCATGATTAAAGCTAAGGAAGAGATAGCGGGCATCGCACGTTCGGCGCAGATCGCTGAGCAAGCACTGCTCGCCGGCCTGAAGGATTTCCGTCCCGGCGACACAGAGCAGGACCTGGGGAACAGCTTCCGCCGCCATGCGGCACAGCACGGCGCGAAGGATATCTTCTGCGTGGCGACTGCCAACAAACGTGCGGCATTTTGTGATACCGTCAACCAGCCTGTTCCTATCGAACGTGGAAGTTTGATTCGTTTTGATTACGGGTGCGACTATCAGGGTTATACATCGGATCTGTCCAGAACGGTATGCGTTGGGACGCCGGATGAAAAAACCGTTCGTCTGTATGATGCGATTCGTGCCGGCACAGAGGCGGCTATCGCCGCAGCCCGTCCCGGCGTCCGAGCCTGTGAGCTGTTTCAGATCGCAGTAGAGACGACTCGCAGCAATGGTATCCCTCATTACAGGCGGCACCATGTGGGTCACTGTTTGGGTCTTGAGGTCTATGATGACCCGTCTATCACACCTGATAATCAGACTGTGCTGCAGGCAGATATGGCTTTGAACATCGAAACACCGTATTACGAGCTTGGCTGGGGCGGCGTTCAGGTAGAAGACACCGTTGCCATTACCGAGAACGGCGCTGTGCGTCTGGATGTGAGCGATAATCATCTGATTGTTTTGGATATCTGAAGGCTCTGCCACGATTCGGAAAGATGCAGCGCCGCTCTGGGTGTTACTGGTTAGTCTCTCCGCCTTAAACATCCGGCAGCGTGCATCTTTTGGGATAGGCTATGATGGCACGATCCCCTCGGCAGTCTAAGAGCGCGCTTCCCTTTCACACAGGGAAGCGCGCTCTTTCTTCATTTATTTGATGCAGCGGGAAGGAGTTTGTCACCTTTGCAGCACCGTCAATTCTGTCGGATGCAGCAGCAATACTTTCTTCCAAGAGTATGGTTGGTTTTTTTCGGACTTCTAAATATTACTCTGTCCTGCAAGTACACCTGCGCCGCATACTTTCCATTATCACGTCAGTCATCCAACCCCGTTTCATGCTTGAGGATCGCGCCGGTGGCGGCGTTGATCTCGTAGCTGTACGCCATGCCGCCGGACTTGAACTCGACCTCGTAGCACGGGAAGGGAGCTTTTGCATAAGCAAAAGCTCCCTTCTTTTATGTGGTTTCACCAAGCGCAGGTTATGTTATAGGCTTCCATCTCCTGTCATCCGTGTAATGCGCGGAAAGGGCGTTTTATTGCATTTGGACTTAAAAACTTTTTTGATCAAGCTCCGCTGAGCACCTCGTAAACGCGGGCCAACGCTGCTGTCTCATAGATAAAGCGAGCTGTCAGCTCCCGTTCCCCCCCCACCACGTCCTCTGCGGCGTTGTGTAATGCCCCGTCTCCTGCTCCGCCTCCGCCTTGGCGGCGCGGATGGCTTTCTGAGCGGAGAGCCACCGGCCGTAGGCCCCGCCATACAAGTCCTTTTTCAGTTTCCGCAGTGCGGCCTTGTACGCCTTCTCCGCTCCGCTGGGGCCGTTGTAGTTAAGATAGATCGCCAGCTCCTGAAAGGTCATGCCAACCTCGTCCGGCTGACCGATGCCAAGGTAGCTTCGCACCAGATTCAGCTCTCTGGGCGTCAATACTTGCTCCATCCGTTGCATCAGCAGCGTCCGGCGCATCAGGCGGTCATAGGCCACGGCAGGGTCGCCGCCGCAGCTGACGGAGAACACATCGTCCCCTAACTGCTGGACGCAAAACAGCGTCCGGTATTCTTTTATCAATGCCCCAGCTACCTTGACAGATACATTCAGTTCTCCGCACACCACCTTGACCAACTCAGCATCAGATGAGTCCCATCCCTCGGCACAGAGGTATGCCACCCTGCGCAGTTGATTGTACCGGCTGGTTGGGACGGACAGAGGAAAGGCGTACCGCGCGGCGTAGTCGGGCAGCGCCGCTTCTATCGCGGGCGTCGCATAGGTCAGCAGTTTTGTTCCGTAGGCGGGATCAAAGCGCCCTGCCGCGTCCAGCAGTGCCAGCGCCGCCTCCTGCTTCAAATCCTCCATCTCACACCACGGCGTGTACGCCCGCACCGGGTCGGTGAGGTAACCCTCGTTCTGTGCGACGAGCTGCTCCGCGGCGTTTTTGTCTCCGGCTTGTATTCGCAAAGCCAGCTCTTCATTGCAGGGGCCGCCCCCGGCAACGGTGTACATATTTTTCGTCACAGGAATGCCCCCCCTTCCTCATTTCAGCCGCTTCTCTGCCTCCGCGTAAATGTGTTCCAATTCCATGTCCCGCGCATATCCGTCAGCGGCATAGTCGTTGTCCATCAGTGCCTTGTCCCGGTAGCTCCCCGCCAGATACAGTGCCTCCCGCCGCAGGTCATCGGAGATCTTCCCTCTCTGGTGATGCTTGCGGATGGTGTCGGTGCGGGTATTGAACAGGCGGTAGACCGGGTGCTGTTTGTTCTGCTCCTTCTGGTGCATCATCGCGCCGTACTGCCGGCAGGTATAGCGATTGTCCTGCGGGGCGACGCCGTCGCAGTATTTAGGGATGTGGCCGTTGGTGGTCAGAAAGTATCTTCCGCAGCCTTGGCACTGGCTGGGCGCGTGGCCGTGGTGCAATCCGTTCATCAGGTCGAACACATAAAAGTCAATGGCACGCTTGCAAATCACACGCTGCGCGGTTTTCCATTTTTCCTCATTGTTCTCATCCTGAAAATATTTGAATCCTGTGATAACTCTTGGATAGGAGAAAAACTCCTCTACCCCGCCAAACGGCATCTGCTCCAACAGGATCAGAAAGCTGTCATCCTCATCAAAGCACTCATGCGCCGCCTTTGCGAAGGCGTCTGCATTACGCTGCTTCGATCCGCGCAGATATTTCCTTTCAAATGCGCGGATGAGCAGGCAAAAATTATAGATTGCCACCAAGCTTCTCAGGATCGGCTCACAAAAGGAAAGCGCCAAGTACGGAAGATGCGCCTCCTCTTCCTCGTAGTCCCGATCGAGCCGCTCCTCACTCAAAGCATGTTCAAGATTCTCATACGCGCGTTGCTCTTCGCAATAGCAAAACGGAGGACAAGTATACAACCATGAAACTGTGTTACGCAGCAGCGGTTTCAGTTGTGACGCAATATCATGGCGCTTGCTCTTTTCGGCTGTGCTCAAATCGTCCACGAGCGCCGTCAGCACAGCGATACGCTCCAGAAGAGGATCGTGGATCGCACCGGCAAAGTTCAAGATCTCCGCCGCAAAATGTCCCGCTGGAAATTCCTTTCCCTCGTAGTACACACGGTCATTCCAGCAGTCCATTGTCATGGTGTCAAATGTGTTATACTGATCCGTTCCGATCTTCAAAAGCCCGCCTCCTGTCCCATATCCGTTTTACAGCTGTCCTGCGATATTCTCATTCTATCAAAAAATACAGAATAATCAAGTGAAAGGGTTAGAGCCTCGACTGCAGCGAGGTCTCTGCCCTTATCCTTTTATCCGGAGGTTTTTTATGTCTCAAATCAAACGACTGCAAACCATTGACGCGGACACGCTGCAAAGCACCGCTTATGAGCCGGTCTCCTTCGTGGTCGACGATCTGCTGCCCCAGGGACTGCACCTACTGGCAGGCGCGCCGAAGATCGGCAAATCGTGGCTGGCACTGTGGCTGTGTCTCTGCGCCGCGCAGGGCAAGCCGCTCTGGACCTTCGCCACGCGCCCATGCGAGGTGCTGTACCTCTGTCTGGAGGACAGCTTCCAGCGTATCCAAAGCCGCCTCTTTGATCTCACGGAGGACGCGCCGCCCACGCTGCACTTCGCTGTCATGTCCCAGCAGCTCCACAACGGGCTGGTGGAACAGATCGAGCAATTCCTGAAAGAGCATCCGCAGACCAGGCTCATCGTCATCGACACGCTCCAGCGTATCCGCACCGTGGGCAATGACGCAAACCCGTATGCCAGCGACTATCGGGACATCGGCGTTCTGAAAGCGCTGGCGGACAAACACCGCATCGCCATTCTGCTGGTGCATCACCTGCGGAAGATGAATGACGATGATCCCATGAACATGATCTCCGGCACCACCGGACTCAGCGGTGCCACCGACAGCAACTTCGTCCTCCGCAAGAGCAAGCGCAGAGAAAACACCACCACGCTCTACTGCACCGGGCGGGACATCCCCTACCGGGAACTGGCATTGGAGTTCGATGGCGAGGATCATGTCTGGAAGCTGCTGTCGGATGACTGCGAACAGACGGAGCAGCCCAGTGAGAGAATTCTTTTTCTTCTCTCTGAACTGCTGCGCCAGCAGCCGGAGATCAGCGCCCCTGCCAAGGTGCTGCTGGAAAAGATCGACCCTGTCGGTACGGAGGGACTGACCCCCAACAGCTTTTCCCACCGAATCCGCAAAAGCGTTGACGCTCTAAGGCGAAACGGTATTACGGTGTCCTTCCGCAAGAGCAACGGCGACCGGCTGATCTGCCTGAAAAGGGCCGATGGGGTCGATGATCTCACTACCGAAAACATCGTCACCATCGACCCTGAGAACCCGCCGTGTTTCGGCGTGTGAGCCGCTGTGTGCGCGGTTCGGGGCTGGGGTGGTGGTGTACACGCCGAGAGCTGTTTACCGCACACGGCGCGGGACGCGGGAATCGTCGCCCACTCAGGTGGCGGCGACGGCCAGCATCGCATTTGTCTGGTCTGCGGCGAAGCCGCTGCCCTGCCAAATGCACTGGGCGGGGCGTGGCCCCACACCCCATTTTCGGGCAGAAGCCCACACCCACTTAAAGACCCCCAGATCTCCGAGGGGACGAGAGAAATCATTTCAGAAAGGTCATTGATTATGAAAAAAGATATCAAATTCAGTACGCGCATGGCGTCCGCTGACCGCGAGAAGATCAAAGCGCTGGCGGCGAAGGCTCATATGTCCATGAGCGAATACGTCACTGCCTGCTGCCTCGGCAAGCGGATCATTGTCATCGACGAGCAGAAAGAGCTGCTCCGCCAGCTCAAGGGCATTGGCAGCAACATCAACCGCCTCACCGTCCTTGCCAACATGGGCAAGGTGCAGGTCATCGGTCTCGACAAGGCCGCGCAGGAACTGTCCGAGGTCAGCGCCGCTCTGCGGTCAGTCTTGGAAGGTCGGTGAGCCGTATGGCCATCGTACATTTTGTGAACTACAAGCGGGGCACGCAGTCCCGCGCCGCCATGCGCGGCGTGATGCTCTACGTCATGCAGGAGAGGAAAACCGCATGGGAGGATGGGCCGCTCATCAGCGGCATCAACTGCCAGCCCCAAAGCGTCTACGACGATTTCCTGAACACGAAGCTGCTCTACCACAAGGACGGCGGCGTGCTGTTCTACCACATGGTGCAGAGCTTTCCGAAGGGCGCGGCGGTCGATCCCCGGCAGGCCCACGAAGCCGCGCGGCGGCTGGCGGAATACTTCGCCGGCTGCGAGGTGTTGGTCTGCACCCACGTAGACCGGGAGCACATCCACTCCCACTGCGTCATCAACTCCGTTAACTTTGAGACCGGCAAAAAGCTGCACATGGCAAAGGAACAGATCCAGGAGCTGATGCGGCGCAACGATGCGATCTGTCTGGAAATGGGCCTGCCGGTCTTTGAGCCGACCACGCAGCAGGCCCGCGGCATGGGCGGCGCGGAGTATCATACAGCGCTGAAAGGCCAAAGCTGGAAGCTGCGGCTCATGAACGCCATCGACGAGTGCATGAAATATGCCGCCGACAAAGATGCGTTTATTTCTCTGATGGAATCTGAGGGCTATCAGGTACGATGGGAAAGCGGACGCAAGTACATCACCTACACCACGCCGGAGGGCATGAGGTGCCGGGACAGTAAATTACACGAAGAAAAGTATTGCAAGGAGGTCATGGAGCATGAATTCAGAGTACGAGCGGAGATTATCCACGGACGAGCTGAAGGCCCGCAACCGCGCCGATGCGGAGAAGCCGAAAAATCTGCTGAGCAGCGCACCGCCGAGTACACCGACACAGCCGATGCACCCCATCGTGATCCAATGTCCGCTGCCGCAGGCTATGAGCAAGCTGACACAGCAGGCGGATGGAATAAACTGGGAGCTGGAGGAAATTCGGAATATGCTGCCGGAGTTGAAAACGCACACCGACCTGTCCGGGGTGCAGAGGTCGCTCACGGAGATGCAGAAATCGCTGACGGAGATGAACGAACTGCTGGAACGGGTTGGGAACCTGAGCGAGAAATATTCCTCCGAGTGGATCGACTGGCTCCCGAACTTCAGCCTGCTGGTGGCCCTCAAGTGGATCATGCTGATGCTGATCCTTGGCACAGCGGCACTGGCGGGTTGGTATGGCGCGGCGGCGATCCGCGGCCTGTTCCTCTGATGCCTGCCGTGGCCGGACTGGCTGTCGCGGGGACATTGATGGACGAGGATGAGGACGCCGAGGAAAAGCGGCGGCGCATGGAAGCGAAGATCGCCGCCGAAAACCTCGGTGCTGTGATCGGCTTCGCCGCAGGCGCAGCTCTGGCAATGAAAGGAAAATTGGATGAACAGGCTGCGCAAGAAGAACAGAAAAAGCAACAGCAGCAGACCATGGGAGGATTGTAAGAATGGCAAGCATCAAGCAATTGGATGAGCGACGGTATAAGATCACCGTCAGCAACGGCTACCGACCCAACGGCAAAAAAATCAGCAAGGCGAAGACCATCCAAGTCCCGCCCGGTGTCCCCAAGCGCGGCATCGGGCAGTATGTCGCCCACGCTGCCGAAGAGCTGGAGCGCAGCTTCAAGACTGGCTACGCCGAGGACGGCGAGATGACCTTTGAGGAATTCGCCTCCCGCTGGCTGAAGCGGCAGACGAAATATGCCCCCAGCACCATCGCTGCATACCGCCGGATGCTGGAGGTGGTGTATCCCATGATCGGCGGCATCCGCCTCAATAAGCTCCGACCGATGGCACTGGAAAATATGCTCTCCGAGCTGCGCAAGCGCAAGCACCACGGAAAGCGCATCAACGAATCCACCGCGCAGCGATACCTCTCTGTGGTCTCCGCCGTACTCAGCGACGCCAAGCGCAATGAGATCATCGAGAAGAATCCCGCGCGGATGTTAGACCTCCCCACACCGCAGCGCACGGTGCAGCGTATCCCCACGCGAAGCGAGGTGGAAAAGCTGCTGGACGCGCTGGCAAAGGAGCCGCGGAACTACCGCCTGTTCTATCTGCTCTCCATGTACACCGGCTGCCGCCGGGGCGAGCTGTGCGCTCTGCAATGGTCGGACTTCACCGCCACGCAAAATGGTCTCCTGCTCACCGTCAGCCGCTCCCGCAGCAGCGTTCCCGGCAAGGGCATCGTGGAAGGCAGCACCAAAAACGGCAAGAGACGTGAAGTCTATCTCTCCTCCGATCTGCGCGGCATCCTCCTCGCCTACAAGCGCCGCAAGCAGATGGAGGCGGACAAGCAGCGCCGCAGGCTCAGCCCCCACCTCTTCACCGACGAGCAGGGGCAGCTCATCCACCCGGACACCTTCACCAAGCGGCTGCGGAAGATTTATGAATCCATCGGCTTTCCGCGGGAGTACCATCTCCACACCCTGCGCCATTACTTCGTGACATCACTGCTGCACTGCGGCGTGGACAAGCAAACGGTGGCAGATATTGTCGGCCACGCTGATACAGGATTCTTAGAGCGCACCTACTGCCATCCACAGCAGAAACAGAAAGAACAGGCGGCAGCCTCCATGCGCACCATGCTCCGGTCGGACGGCAGTCCGATTTTTAATCTGGCTGCTGGTTGTTCCCAAAGACGGCACAGCGCCTGATTGTCGCTTTCGTAGAAATTCGGTTTTCGGATAAATTACAGTAGCTTTGCCTATGCGCTTGCAGTATGTTGTGCTTGCAAAATCCACCTCAACTGTATTGAGGTCAAATGAAAGCGAGGTCATTTTATGGCAAGCATCCGCAAGCGCGGCAGCAGCTATCTCATCGTAGTCTCCATGGGCTACGACTACAACGGAAACCGCATCAAGCCCCAGCAGAAAACCGTACACCCGCCGGAGGAACTGACGCCCAAGCAGGTGGAAAAGTGGCTCAACGAACAGGCCGTCCTCTTTGAGCGGGAATGCCGCCACACGCCGCAGCCCGTCCAGCAGCTCACGCTGGCAAAATACATCGACCTGTGGCTGGAGACGGTTGCACCCAGCAAGCTGGCAAAGTCCACCATCCGCCGCGACCGGCAGGACATCGAGCGCATCCTCCCGGCGCTGGGCCACTACAAGCTCACCGAGCTGCGGCCGGAGCACTTCCGGAATTTCTACGCCGAACTGCGAAAAGCTATCCGTCCCGACACAAAAAAGCCACTCTCCGAGTACACCATTGAGGGCGTGCACGCTACGCTGTGCAGCATCCTCTCTGATGCCGTGGAGAGTGGCTTTCTTTCGCATAATCCGGCGTGGCGCACCTACCGCTACGCCGGGCGCAAGTGCGAAAAGAAGATCGCGGACGAGGAAACGGCGCAGAAGATCATCGCCGCGCTGGAGGGCGAGAGCATCAAGTATGAGACCTACTTCAAGCTCATCATCGCCACAGGAATGCGGCGGGGTGAGTGCTGCGGTCTGAAGTGGTGCGACATTGGTTGGGAGCAGCGGTCCATCCACATCTGCCGCAACGCGGTCAAGGTGACGGACGAGGAGATCTTCGTCAAGGAACCCAAGACCTGCGCGGGCAACCGCTATGTGTACTTCTCATCCGAAATGGAAAGTCTCCTGCGGGAGTACCGGCAGGAATGCGCATACATCACCGAGACCTACGATCAGCGGGAGCTGACCGCCGATGACTTCCTGTTCCGCCGTCAGGGAGCGCGGCTTCCCATGACGCCCACTACCTTCACCTACCGCTTCAAGCTGATCCTCAAGAAAAACGGCTTGCCGCAGGAACTGAACGTCCACTCCCTCCGGCACACCGCCGCCAGCCTGATGATTGCAGGCGGCACGGATGTGGCAACGGTGGCGGGCATTCTCGGCCACAGCCAGCCCTCCACCACGCTGGACATCTACACCCACGCCTTCGACAAGAACAAAAAGGCCGCCAGCGCGGAACTGCAAGGGATGCTGGAGATATGACATAGCGTAATAGCTTAGTTGGATCGCAAAATGTGCAGTAGTGGTCAAATCGGGTTTCAATTCTCCTAACTTTCCGCATATAAAAACCGTCTCAAGCGATATGTTTGAGACGGTTTTTGGTACGCCCGACTGGATTCGAACCAGCGGCCTTTAGAGTCGGAGTCTAACGCTCTATCCAACTGAGCTACGGGCGCATATTCTGTTTTATCAGCTTACAGCCCCATTACTATACCACCTTCCCGGCACAAAGTAAAGAAAATTTTTTCTTCCGACTTTGTTAAAAAAGTTGACAACTTGACAGACTTGTTGTAGAATAACCACAATACATCGAGCGCTGTGCGCCGCATTCCACACAAAAGAAGGTTTTTCTATGAAGAAGCAAAAAATCTCCGATGCTGTCATTCATCGTCTTCCCCGGTACTATCGGTATCTGGACGATCTGTACAACAAAGGCGTGGTGCGTATCAGCTCCAACTCTCTGGGCGCCAAGATGGACATCACCGCCTCCCAGATCCGGCAGGACCTGAGCTGCTTTGGTGAGTTCGGCCAGCAGGGCTACGGCTACAATGTGGCCGAGCTGCGTGCGGAGATCGGCCACATCCTGGGTATAGACAGCGGCCACCGCATCATTGTGATCGGTGTGGGCCATCTGGGTCACGCCCTGCTGCAGAATTTTGATTTTGATAAGGTCGGTTTCCGGATCGACTCCGCCTTTGATGTCTCCCCCGCGCTGATCGGCACGGAGATCCGCGGCGTCTCGGTCCACTCGATGGATGAGCTGGAGGAATATGTCGCCAACTATCACCCCAACGTGGCGGTCCTGACCGTCCCGCAGAATGTAGCCCAGCCGCTGGCGGACCGTCTGATCGGTCTGGGTGTGCGCGGCTTCTGGAATTTTACCAATGTGGAGCTCTCCACCAAGGAGGACGGCGTTTTCTTCGAGGACATCCACTTTGTGGACACCCTGCTGACGCTCAGCTATCGCATCTCGCAGCTCTGAGGCGCACACTTTACCGCAGCCGGCATACTATGAGAATGAGACCGATGTGGCGGTCAAATTTTCATAGGAGGTTACGGTATGTGTAATCAGAATTCCTGCTTTGGCGGCAGCAGCTGCTGCTGGATCATCATCGCCATCATCCTGCTGTTCCTGTTCTGCGGCAACGGCTGCGGCAATGGCTGCGGCTGCGGCGGCAATAACGGCGGCTGCGGGTGCAGCTGCTGAGGATCTACCGCGCATTACGCGTCCCCGCCGCAAGGCGGGGACGTCTTTTTTCGCAGGCCGCTCTGCGATACAACCAAACATCGATAAAAACAATGCGGACAAGCTCCGCTTTTGACCGAGAGGAGGCCCGATCATGGATATTTCCCCCCTGCGCGGCTACTACGCGGCGCATACGCCCACGCTGATGGGTGAGAGAGGCGGCTCCGCCGTGCTGGTCCCCCTGGTCCGTCAGGACGGCGAATACTGCCTGCTGTACGAGATACGCTCCGCCAGCGTCCGGCAGCCGGGCGAGGTGTGCTTCCCCGGCGGCAAGCGCGAGGCGGGGGAAACGGCCATCCAGTGCGCCCTGCGGGAGACCTGGGAGGAGCTTGGCATCCCGGAAAGCGCCGTGACCGTTATCGGCGAAATGGACTTCATCCACATCCGTGCGGGCAGCCTGCTCCGGCCCGTGCTGGGTGAGGTGGACCCTGCGGCACTGGCAGCCATGCGCCCCGCGCCGGAGGAGGTAGCCGGCACCTTCCTGCTGCCCCTTCGGGAGTTGAAGGCGCATCCGCCGGAGGTCTACCTGTACCGGCAGCCAGTGGAGGCCCCGGATTTCCCCTATGCGGACGCCGGCGTCCCTGCGGACTACCCCTGGCGTCCCTGGCGGCTGGAGGTCCCGGTGTATCACGGCCTGCCTTACCACCTGTGGGGCATCACCGCCCGCATTACTATGGATCTGCTCGCACATCTGTAAAAAGATCCCCCGGCGATATACATCGCCGGGGGATCTTTTTACAGCACGCCAAAATGCTCCAGAATGATCTTCACACCTATCAGAATCAGGATAGTGCCTCCCACGAATTCAGCCTTATTCTTGTACTTTGCGCCGAACACATTGCCCACATACACACCGCCCAGGGAGATCAGGAACGTGGTGCAGCCGATAAGACAGACGGCCATCCAGATGGACACAGACAGCTCCACCATGGAAAACGTGACGCCCACGGCCAGGGCGTCAATGCTGGTGGCCACGGCCAGCACCAGCAGCTCCTTGTGCTTCACCTGCCCGTCGGAGGGCTGCTCGTCCTCCTCTTCCTCAGCGCGGCTCTCGCGAATCATATTCCCGCCGATCCATGCCAGCAGCACGAAGGCGATCCAGGGCGCGAACCGCGTCACATAATGGGCAAACTGTGAGCCCAGCAGCCAGCCCAGCGCGGGCATGACCGCCTGAAATACGCCGAAATACAGGGCGATGAGAAACGCGCTCCTCTTATGCACCTTGTCCGGCATGGCCAGTCCCTTGCATATCGCCACGGCAAAGGCATCCATACTCAAACCGATGCCGATCAGGAATATCTCCAGCAATGTCATACGGACACTCTCCTCACAAAACCACCGGCACAGGGTGATCGATATACATGGCGTCCGGCGCAACACGGCAGCTGTAAGCGGCAATGCTGACCCCCGCCTCGCGCGCCTGCCGCAGGGCCGCGCCGAATGCGGGATGTGTATCATCGTTGGGCGCAAAATCAACGACCTCCGCCATCTGGATGACGAAGAAGGCCGTAGCCCGGCAGCCCTGCTCCACAGCGCGTATCAATTCATGCACGTGCTTCACGCCCCGCTCCGTAGGCGCATCCGGGAAGCGGGCGTGGCCGCCCTGCTCCAGCGTGACCCCCTTGACCTCCACCAGGTGCAGCCCGTCGGGCCGCGTCAAGCAGAAATCAAGCCGCGACTCGCCAAAGCGAAACTCCGGCCGGATGCTCTCGGCCTGCGGGTCGAAGGTCCGTGCAAACTCCGCAAACGCCCGGTTCGGTGCCTGGGCGTCCATATTGATCAGTCTGCCGCCCTTATTCACCGCGACAAGATCGTAGGGTGTCCTACGCCCCGGCGTGACACCCGGCACCAGATACACCTCAGCCCCCGGTACCAGCAGTTCACGACAGCGTCCGGTGTTCTTCACATGGCAGACCGTCTCGGCGCCGTCCAGTTCCACCAGCGCAATGAAGCGATTGGGGCGCGAGAGAAAGCGGCCCTGCACCACATTTTCGTACCGCATAGCCGCGCCTCCCCTGCTTTCGGAATAGAAATACAGTATAGCACAGACAATAGCGGATGGAAAGTATTTTCTTCCAAGGAAAGGTCGTTTCCCTGTGGTTTGTGTATTCCGTCAATGAACCAAAAAATTTTTTAGGACTTCTCACAATTTTGCAGTTTTAGCCGTTTTCGGATTGCATTACTACCAAATGTTTGGTACAATGTGGGTAATCTATATTAGTATGGGAGGAGATCCAAACCATGCCTGAATATTCCAACCTGTTCGTCGTGCTGATGGGCCTGGGAACGGTGTTTGCCGGGCTGCTGTGCATCATACTGCTGGTCACACTGATGAGCTGGGTATGCGCCCGCACCTCCGCGCCCAAGACCGTGCCCCAGATGCCGGCGGCTCCCGCCGCCATGCCCGCACCCGGCGCCGTCACCCCCGCGATGATGGCCGCCGTAGCCGCTGCCATCGCCGAGGACATGGGGACCGATGTCTCCGCCATCCGTATCGTATCCATGAAGAAAGTGTAATGTGTGAGGAGGATTTCACCATGAAAAAGTACAGAGTCAATGTCAACGGTACCGTGTATGAAGTCGAGCTGGAGGAGATCACCGGCGCAGCTCCCGCTGTCTCCGTGGCCGCCCCTGCGGCTGCTCCCGCCCCCGCCGCAGCCCCTGCCGGCGGCGAAAAGGTCTGCGCTCCCATGCCCGGCAACATTCTGGCGGTGAACGTGTCCAACGGCAGCGCCGTCAAGAAGGGCGACGTGCTGATGATCCTGGAGGCCATGAAGATGGAGAACGAGATCATGGCTCCCTGCGACGGCACCGTTACCTCCGTGTCTGTGACCAAGGGCGCCGCCGTGGAGTCCGGCGCGATGCTGTGCACCATCGGCTGACGCCGGAGGACTGCACATGGAAGCTATTGCCAATTTCTTTGTAAGCACCGGCTTTTACCAGTTCTTCCAGGGCGACAACTGGAAGAGTGCCATTATGCTGGTCATTGCCGTTGTGCTGCTGTTTCTGGGTATCGTCAAGAAGTTTGAGCCGCTGCTGCTGGTACCCATCGCATTCGGTATGCTGGTGACGAACCTGCCCGGCGCGGAGATGTTCCACGAGATCCTGTTCGCCGGCGGACACGTCCACTGGGACCTGTTCGGCGGCGAGCCCATCACGGCACAGTTCCTCTCGGAAATGCTGGCAAACGGCGTATCTGCCGATATGCTCCAGCCTTACGCCGACTCCCTGATGACGGCGGCGCAGAGTACGTTCGACCCCGGTGTGCTCGATAACCTGATGGCACAGCTTGCCGCCAGCGGCTCCGAGGCCGTGGGCACGCTGTCCAACCAGCTGGACGCCCTGGTAACTGCCGAGCAGTACCTCGCCTCCTATGGCATGACCCTCAGTAATGTCACTGTCAGCGTCGGTCTGATCGATGTGCTGTACCTGGGTATCAAGCTGGGCATCTATCCCTGCCTTATTTTCATGGGCGTGGGCGCCATGACCGACTTTGGCCCCCTGATCGCCAACCCCAAGAGCCTGCTGCTGGGCGCTGCCGCCCAGCTGGGCATTTTCCTCACCTACGTTGGCTGCCGCCTGCTGGGCTTCACCGGCGCCGAGGCCTCCTCCGTGGGCATCATCGGCGGCGCGGACGGCCCCACGGCTATCTTCGTCACCGCCCTGCTGGCCCCGGCCCTGCTGGGCCCCATCGCCGTGTCGGCGTATTCCTACATGGCCCTGGTGCCCGTTATCCAGCCGCCCATTATGAAGGCGCTGACCACCAAGGAGGAGCGCCAGATCGTCATGAAGCCCCTGCGTGAGGTCAGCAAGAAGGAAAAGATCTTCTTCCCCATCGTGGTCACGGTGTTCGTGGCCCTGCTGGTCCCCTCCGCCGCACCGCTGATCGCCTGCCTGATGCTGGGCAACCTGGCCAAGGAGTGCGGTGTGCTGGATCGCCTCAGCAAGACCATGCAGAACGAGCTGATGAACATCGTCACCATCTTCCTGGGTATCAGCGTAGGCGCCACCGCTACCGGCGCTACCTTCCTCAGCCCCAAGACTCTGGCTATCATGGGCATGGGCGTGGTGGCCTTCGGCTTCGGCACCGCCGGCGGCGTCCTGCTGGCCAAGTTCATGAACCTGTTCCTCAAGGAGAAGATCAATCCCCTCATCGGCTCTGCCGGTGTGTCCGCCGTACCTATGGCCGCCCGTGTCAGCCAGAAGGTCGGCCAGGCGGAAAACCCCGGCAACTTCCTGCTGATGCACGCCATGGGCCCCAACGTGGCCGGCGTCATTGGCTCGGCCATCGCCGCGGGCGTGCTGATCTCCCTGTTCGGTTAATAGGAGGTAACTATGGAATTTCTGTCTAATAAGCCCCTGCTCATCACCGATACCATCCTCCGCGACGCGCACCAGTCCCAGGCGGCCACCCGCATGACCATCGAGGATATGCTGCCCGCACTGGAGCAGCTGGACACCATCGGCTACTACTCTCTGGAGTGCTGGGGCGGCGCCACCTTCGACGCCTGTATGCGCTTTTTGAACGAGGATCCGTGGGAGCGCCTGCGTACCATCCGCAAGCATGTGAAGAACACGAAGCTGCAAATGCTCTTCCGTGGCCAGAATATCTTGGGCTACAAGCACTATGCCGACGATGTGGTGGACGCCTTCTGCGCCAAGTCCATCGAAAACGGCATCGACATCATCCGTATTTTCGACGCGCTGAACGACGTGCGCAATCTGGAGCAGGCCATCAAGTCCACCAAGAAATACGGTGGACAGGTGGAGGCCACCCTCAGCTACACCATCTCCCCCATCCACAGCGAGGCCTACTTCGTCAAGCTGGCCAAGGAACTGGAGGACATGGGCGCTGACGCCATCTGCATCAAGGACATGGCCAACCTGCTGCTGCCCATGGAGGCCTATTCTCTGGTCAAGGCACTGAAGGAGACGGTCTCCGTCCCCATCCACCTGCATACCCACAACACCTCCGGCACCGGCGACATGACGCTGCTGATGGCGGCCTACGCCGGCGTGGACATTGTGGACACCGCTCTCTCCCCCATGGCCAACGGCACCAGCCAGCCCGCCACCGAATCTCTGGTGGCCACGCTGCAGGGCACCGTCCGTGACACCGGCCTGAGCCTGGAGAAGATGTCCCCCGTAGCCGCCCACTTCCGCAAGGTGGCCCAGCGCCTGCAGGATGCCGGTATCCTGGACCCCAAGGTCCTCCGCGTGGACACCAACACCCTGCTGTATCAGGTGCCCGGCGGCATGCTCTCCAACCTGATCTCCCAGCTGAAGCAGGCTGGCAAAGAGGATAAATACTATGACGTACTAGCAGAGATCCCCCGCGTCCGCAAGGACTTCGGCTATCCCCCGCTGGTAACGCCCTCCTCCCAGATCGTGGGCACCCAGGCCGTGATGAACGTCATCATGGGCGAGCGCTACAAGACGTTCCCCAAGGAGTCCCGCGCCATGCTCAAGGGTGAATACGGCAAGCTGCCCGGCGAGGTCAACGAGGAGGTCCGCACCAAGGCGGGCATCGCCCCTGAGGATGTCATCACCTGTCGTCCCGCCGATTTGCTGGAGCCGGAGCTGGAGAAGTACCGCGAGGAGTTCAAGAGTCTGGCCAAGTCCGACGAGGATGTGCTGAGCCTGGCGCTGTTCCCCCAGGTGGCGCCCAAGTTCATCGAAAAGCGTGACCACCCCGCTGCCGAGGCGCCCGCAGCTCCCGCGGCCGCCCCCGCCAAGCCCGCCGATGATAATGCCGTCCGCGAGCTGTATGTGGAGTGGAAAAACTGACAGTTCTTCTTTCCTTTCCCGCAGAGAGCCGGAAAAGCCCCCGCTTTTCCGGCTCTCTCCCTGATTTCAAAGAAATCCTGTTCTTTTCGCAAAAAAAGCTTGCAATATCGGTGCACATCGACTATAATAACACCGTTAACAGGATATGCACCTTTAGCTCAGTTGGTAGAGCACCTGACTCTTAATCAGGGTGTCCAGGGTTCGAGTCCCTGAAGGTGTACCAGTAATAGCGAATCACCGACCCGACCGCCGGTGATTTTCTATACGGCCCGTTGGTCAAGTGGTTAAGACAGAGGCCTCTCACGCCTTTAACATCGGTTCGAATCCGGTACGGGTCACCAAGTTCAAACTCCGCCTTCGGCGGGATGATTTAGCTCCATCTTTATGATGGAGCTACTTTTTTCGACAGGAGGTTTTTATGTCCAAGCTCATACGGCTGTCCGATCATTTCACGTATGGCAAGCTGCTGCGCTTCACGCTTCCCTCCATCTGCATGATGGTCTTCACGTCCATCTACGGCGTGGTGGATGGTCTGTTCGTCTCCAATTTCGTGGGCAAAACGCCCTTTGCCGCCGTAAACCTGGTCATGCCCTTCGTGATGATCCTGGGCGGCATGGGCTTCATGATCGGCACCGGCGGCACCGCCCTGGTGTCCAAGCTGCTGGGCGAGGGCAAGCAGGAGGAGGCCCACCGTACCTTCTCCATGCTGGTACTGTTCACACTGCTGTTGGGCGCAGTGCTGTCCGCCGTGGGCATCCTCACCATGCCCGCCGTGTCCCGTCTGCTGGGCGCGTCTGATGCCATGATGGCCGACTGCATTCTCTATGGCCGCATCGTCACCGGCTTCACCTTCGCCTTCATGCTGCAAAATGTGTTCCAGAGCTTCTTCATCGCCGCCGAAAAGCCCCGCCTGGGCCTTTTCGTCACCGTGGCCGCCGGCATCACCAACATGGTGCTGGACGCGCTCTTCATCGCCGTTTTCGACTGGGGTGTGGCCGGCGCGGCCATCGCCACCGGTCTGAGCCAGTGTGTGGGCGGCGTACTGCCCCTGATCTACTTCCTGCGGCCCAACACCAGCCTGCTGCGCCTGCGGCCCGCCGCACTGCGTCTGCGCCCCATCCTCCAGTCCTGCGGCAACGGCTCCTCCGAGCTGATGAGCAACATCTCCTCCTCCCTGGTGGGTATGCTCTACAATTTCCAGCTCATGCGCCTGATCGGCGAGGACGGCGTCTCCGCCTACGGCGTTCTGATGTACGTCCAGTTCATCTTCGTAGCCATCTTCATCGGCTACTCCATCGGCAGCGCGCCGGTGGTCAGCTTCCACTACGGCGCGCAGCACCACAGTGAGCTGAAAAATCTCCTGCGGAAAAGCGCCCTGCTGATGGCCATCGGCGGCGTGACCCTGACGGTCCTGGCCCGTGTGCTGGCCGCCCCCTTGTCCCGGCTGTTTGTGGGCTACGATGCCAGCCTCTACGCTCTGACCACCCATGCCTTCCGGCTGTTCTGCTGGTCGTTCCTACTGGCAGGCTTCAACATCTTTGCCTCCGGCTTCTTCACCGCCCTGAACAACGGTGCCGTCTCCGCCGCCATCTCCTTCCTGCGGACGCTGGTGTTCCAGGCCGGCTCCGTTGTCGTCCTACCCATACTTCTGGGCGTGGACGGTATCTGGTGGGCCATCACCGCCGCTGAGATCTTTGCCTTTATCATCTCCGGCGTCTTTCTGGTGCTCAAGCGGAATACGTACCACTATATGTGAGCGTTTTCCCCTTGCAATCGCATAAACATAGTGCTATACTATGTTTACTAACACAAGGGAGGTCTTCCCATGCTCGTATCTACCAAAGGCCGTTACGCCCTCCGGGTCATGCTGGAGCTGGCTCAGGACGACAGCGCCGCCTATCTCCCCCTGCCCGCCATTGCCGAACGGCAGGGCATCTCTGAAAAATATCTGGAGAGCATCATCTCCGTGCTGTCCAAGGCCGGCCTGGTGGACGGCCTTCGTGGCAAGGGCGGCGGCTACCGCCTGAACCGCCCCGCCGCCGACTACTCTGTGGGCCAGATCCTCCGCCTCACCGAGGGTTCTCTGGCCCCCGTCACCTGCCTTGAGGGCGACGAAAACACCTGCCCCCGCGCCGGTCACTGCACCACGCTCCCCATGTGGGAAAAGCTGGACACCATCATCAACGACTATCTGGACAGTGTCTCCCTGGCCGATCTGCTGACGCAGACCGACGGCGGCGCCCTCTGAAAGCATACCGAAAAACCTCCCGGACCACACAGTCCGGGAGGTTTTTGTTTTTCAGGTCCGACTCAGCCCTTGTGCTCCGTCTTGGCCGTATCCGTCTTGCTGGCAGTGTCGGTCTTATTGGCGGCAGCATCCTCCACCGCAGAGACATTCGCGGCAGCGGCCGCGGCGTCTGCCGCTGCCTTGTCCTGGATACGGTCCGCCGGGATACCGGCAGCCTCGGCCTCACCGCGGGTCATGGTGATGGGCGCGGCGGAGTCCTCCACCAGCTTTGCCATCAGCAGATAGCGGTGATGATCGTCGCCGTTCTTGCACACGGACAGCACCACCACCTTGTCGCCCGCCTGGGGCAGGTTGGTCTTGTCCACGTTCACGCAGCCCTCGGCACTGTAAAAGGCGTTCTGGTTGGTGTCGCTCTTGTACTTAGGATCGCTGGCCGCCTTGCCCAGCGCCTCAAAGAATGCGTTAAACACCTTCTCGTCCTTGAAGTCGTGGTAGTACAGGATGTGGCTGGTATCATAGGGGATGCATGCGAAGAACTTATAGGTCAGCTGACGGCCCGGCTGATAGATGTACATCACGGCGTTGTCGTCGAACTTCAGCGTCTCACCGTAGCTCTGCAAACCGCCGAACATGGTCCGGTTGGCCATGTTGTGGCCGTAGATCACCGTCATGGGGTCGCTGAGGTCAGACTTGTTGTAGTACGCCTGGATGTACAGCGAGCCGGCCTTGTTGGTCTTGCCGTCCAAATCGCGCTGCAGGTAGTAATCGTCGTCATACCCGGTGCTGCTCTTAGTGGACTTGGGACTCTGCGCCAGATAGTGGCCCTTGCTGATGGCGCACTGGGTGGCGTTGGGGATCTGGATGAACCCGAACACGTCCGGGTACTTCTTCTCATCGAAGCTGACGCCGTCCGGCAGCTGGATGGGCTCCGGCTCCACGATGACCTCATCCTTGGGGTCCGGTTCCGGTTCCTTCTGCTCGCCGCAGCCCACCAGCACGGCAGAGCCCAGCGTCAGCAGCGCCATCACAAGCGCCATTCGGCGTAAAAAGTGCTTCTTCATCTTCTCCATTGCTGCTCCTTCCCGCGGCTCCTCTCTTCCTCTCGAGCCGCTGCGGCGTGTCCGCCGCGTCGCAATATACTTTGATATGATACCATACAGCGTCCCTGATTGCAAGCACTTTTCCTCTATCCGCCCCTTATGCCAGCGTCATGCCGTACTGCCCCAGCAGCTTCTCAAGCCGCTGCCGCTGCGCCGGTGTCATGCGGGCCGTATACTGCGCCGCCAGCGCCTGGGCCAGATCGCCGTTGCCCCGCTTCAGATAGTTCCCCACGGCCCGCTGCAGGCTCTCCGCCGCCGTAGAGCTCAGGCTCTCGCTCCTGCTGCCGGTATCTCCACTATCTGTAAGACGGACGCCGGAGGCGGAAAGTTTCCTCTCCTGCTCCGCTTTGTCGGAAAAATGTGCCAGCAGCGCCTGATACAGTCTCTGATCCCGGCTGCCCGCGTCCTCATACGCCGCCTGAGCCGCCTCCAGCTGCTTCTGCCAGTCGCCACGCGCCTCCTGCCAGCGGTCATAGTCCGCCTTTTCCTGCGCGTCCAGCATACTGTACTGGTTCTGCAAAGCCTTGCCCTCCTGCTGATACTCCGCCAGCGCCGCCTGCCGCAGCTCCGGCACCATCGCTGCCAGTTCCTGCAAATAGCCGTTGTACGCCTGCTGCCCCGCGCTCTGGGCGTAGCTGGAGGCATACCCGCCAGTCAGGGCCGCCGCCTTGCCCAGCGTGTCCTCCATGGCCGCCGCGCCGCGGGCGGCATACAGTCTGGCATACCGCTGGTACGACTCGTCCTCCTCCGGATCGTAGTCAAAGGCCTCCCGCCCCGCGATCTGGTCATACAGCGCCTGCAAACGCTCCTCGAACCGGGACCGGTACGCCTCCGGCTCCAACGCCGCCACGCTGTCCCGGTAGGCCTGCGCCGCCGTCACCTCGTCCGATGGCGTATAGCCCCTCTCCAGCTCCTGCAGACGCCGCGCCGTGCCCGCCGTGACCTCCGCCCTGGGTGCCGCCGCCTCTGCTGCCGCAGCAGCCTGCGCCGCCTGCTCCGCCGCCGTAGGCGCGGACAGCAGGCTCCCCCACGTCTCGTCGCCGGCAATGCCGTCCACCATCGTCAGTCCGTTCTTCTTCTGATAGTCCCGTACCGCGGCTCTCGTCTTCTTGCCGAAGATACCATCCTGGTCCAGACTATACCCCCGCTTGTTCAATTCATTCTGCAGCTGCCGCACCGCGCTGCCCTGTGAACCGTATGCCACCATCGTATACGTCGATGCCATGCCTCTCTCCTCCTCGTCATGTCGTGCGCCGCCAGCCATACACGCCGGCGATGCCTGTCTCCACGCTCTCCCACGCTGCGCCTGCCGGTGTCTCCGGCGCCGCAGGGCTGTCTGTCAGGCGCACGCTGCCCACCGGGAACAGCATCGCCTCCACTGTCTGTCCGTTCACCGTCAGTGCGCCGGATACCGCCACATCCCCATAAAACACCGCCGGCCACACGCACTCCAGCGCCTCCTGCTCCGCATATTTGCCGAAGGCCGCGCCCATTCCGCCGGCGCGCAGATGCAGCGTCACCCGGCTGGTGGCCGCCGTATACCGCACCACCCGCACGTTGCCCACCGTGTCCTCCGCGCTCAGCTCCACCTCATAGG
This sequence comes from Vescimonas sanitatis, assembly GCF_049060325.1. Classification (NCBI taxonomy): domain Bacteria; kingdom Bacillati; phylum Bacillota; class Clostridia; order Eubacteriales; family Oscillospiraceae; genus Vescimonas; species Vescimonas sanitatis. The sequence continues at coordinate 41,151 of NZ_JBMGPW010000003.1, forward strand.
AGGTCCCGCCGTCCAGCCCGCCGCCCAGCAGCTGCTCTGCCCCCGGCAGCAATGTCACATAGCCGTTCCATGCGCCGCCCACGGGCCGGAAGCGCGCCCGCAGGACCACCGTATTGTGCCCCTGCACATCGGCGCACTGTGCCGCGCACTTTACCTTCAGATACGCCCCGTCGTCCTTCTCTGTGCCGTCCGCGGCGCACCGCGCCGCCATGGACGCCGTGATGGCCGGCGGATAGTACGCCGCCACCGTCACCGCCTCGCCTGTCACGGTCACTGACCGTCCCCGGCTGTCCGTCACCGTGACCGTGGGCCGCAGCGTCCCGCTGATACCGATGACCGCCGTCGTCCCGGTCGTGCCGGTCAGCTCCTGCCCCGCAAAGCGGAACTGCACCGACCGCACGGACGCGCCGCCCTGTGCCGCCGCCGTCGCCGCGTACCGTATCCGGCTGATGCCCTGCACACACAGCCCCCAGCTCTCCGCTGCCGTACCGTCGTTTACCACCTCCGTGGTCAGCGCCGCCGTGGGCCGCATGGTCTCCGGCACATACGCCGTGAACGCCGCGCTCAGACTCCCCACCGGCGTACCGCCGCTGTACACCTTCACCGTCACCGTCCCGGTGCCGTGCGTCGTCTCCGGCAGCTCCCCGGCCAGCGACTCCGGCACCGTCCACTGATACACCACGCGCCCCGCGCTGCTGCTCACCGTCCGCAGCGCGCCGCCGCTCAGCGTTCCGGAGGCCGACCCCAGTGCGTAGCTGAACGTAAAGCTGTACCCATACCCGGGCCGCGTCAGTGTCAGCGTCCCTGTCTGTCCGATCACCGCATCTCCCGCCGTCAGCGAGAAATCTCCAATGTCCTCCACGCGCTCCACCGGCAGCGCATAGCCGTAACTGTCGTCTCTGGCAGACCCGGAGCCGCTGTACAGCCGTATCCCCAGCGGCGCGGTGCCCACCGCCCCCGCCGCTGTTACCCAGCCGCTGTCGTACTCGATCGCGCTGCTCCACCGGCTGGGCGATGCCGCCTTCAGCGTATGCCCGCTGCACACACTTCCGCCGTCCACCGTCACCGACAGATAGATAGGGTACCCAAAATACGATGCCCCTGTCAGCGGCGCCACCGTCACATAGATCCTGTACTGCATCACGCTGCCGCTGCGTCGGCTGTCATAGCCGAAGCTGACGCCGATCTTCGGCACGCCGCCCCACTGGATGCTGTCCAACGCCGTATAGCTCACACACTCACCCTCCGATCCACCGGAAGGCCAGTCCGCCCTCCGCCGCCTCCATGCTCCACTGTCCTACATCGATACCGCCCAGCACCGTAATGTTCGTGATGTACAGCCGGTTGTTGGACACATAGGCCACCTCCGTGGCATCCTGCCAGAAGGACAGCCGCGTGGCGGTGAACACCGCGCGAAAGTTGTTCTGCTCCACCACCTTTTCGCCGTCCACCTCTCTGCACGTCAGGTCCTGTCCCACAGCCACGCCGTACACCGGCGCGGCCCCGTCGTAGTACACGATACCCGTGCGGATATACCCCTCCGTGTCCAGCTTATAGTGTGCAAAGGCCGCGTCCACCTTCTCCACGTTGGCCTGCAGGTCAGAGAAAAAGCTGTAATACTGCGTCACCGCCTCCGGTGCCGCCTCCAGCTGGGCGCTGAGCTTCGCCACATAGCTGCCGAAGTCCGAGCTCGCCACATACTCCTCCTCCAGCTTCGCCGTCAATGCCGCCGTGGTCTTCTGTACCTGGTCCGCCGTCTTCAGGATCATGCTCCGCAGCGTCTCATACTGCCCGTCCGCCGTCTCCGATGCCGCCGGGCCCAAGCGCCCGTTGGCCTGCCGCCGGGCGGAGGCCTCCCCTACCCCGCCGCCCAGCGCCTCCAGCTGTCCCAGCGCCAGGTTGAGCTGCTGGGCCATCTGCACCAGATACGCATACTGCTGCGTCACCTGCTCCTGCACCGATCCCGCCGGTGCCATCGGCAGGGCAAGCACGCTCATGGCCCGTCACTTCCCTTCTCATACACCGCTGCCGCGCTGTACACCCGGCACGGTCCGTCCCCGGCCAGCTTCAGCCGCAGGTGTCCGCACCGCCGGGGCCGCACCTGCAGCACCGCGCCGCGGGTCTGCCCCGCCTCGCCGGATACACCGCCCACCTGTTCCCAGACGTTGTCCCCGTCATAGCAGACGTACGCCTTCACCGTGCTCCCGGCCGCCGCCTTCAGCCGCAGCTCCAGCCGCGAGAGATACTTGTGCTCCGGCGTGTACAGTCCCAGGTCGCCGCTTTCGGCGCTCCAGGAGAACCCCGTCTCCGCCGTTCCCAATGTACCGCTTGTATCCAGCAGCCGTCCGTCGCTGCACAGTACTGTCATCTCCCCGTTCCACCGGGCAAAGGCCACCGCCGCCGTATTGTCCTGTCGGTGCCACAGCCGCTTCTGCGTGTCGTACACCAGCAGCTCCGTCTCTCCCGCCGCGTCCACGGCGGACAGCCAGTACCGGCCGCTTTCCCCGCCGGCCACGCCGCCGGTATACCGCTTGTCGCCCAGCGCCCGGGATACGCACACCGGCATACTTCCGTCAAAGGCGTACACCCCGTCGTTCCCCAGATAGTACACCACACCGTCCGCCACGGCCACGGTCCTCTCCGCACCCTTCCGCACGCCGCTGCACGGCACCGTCACGATCTGGTGCCCGCCGCCCGCCGCCGGATAGATGCGCTCCATGCAGCTCTCCTTGAAGAACACCACGCCGCCCATGCAGGCCGCCGCCCCGGTAAAGGGTCCGTCCGAGCCTCTGGCGGCGGCGTAGCTGTCGGTGCTCAGCCCCGCAAAGCTGTTCCAGTTGCGGAAATCTCCCAGCGCGCAGGCGTATATCTCGTTCACCGCCTGACCGTCCACGATGCCGTACTTGCACCCCCACAGCCGGTTGCCCTGCTCCACCACAAAGTCCATCTCCGGCATCAGCCGCATCACCGTCACCGCCGCCGTCTGACTGTCCAGTGTCCGGCACAGCGCCGGCACCAGCACCCAGTCGTCCTCCGCCGCCTGCAATACGTGCAGGCCGTTCAGCTCCGCCGCGCCGCAGCCTGCCACCGTCACGCCGTCCCCGGCGCGGAAGCCCAGTCCCACGCCCACGGCGGTGATCTTTGTGTACACCTCCGTCAGCGCCGTCCATGTGCTGCCGTCATACCGCCGCATCACGCTCTCCGATCGCTCCGTGTCCAGCCACAGATCCCCCGTCCGGGGCTCCTGGGGCGCCTCCGTGCCCGCCGCGTAGCTGCCCAGGCTCTCCCCCGTCCCGTCGCACAGGGTGAACGTCACCTCTCCCGTGGTGGTCCGCACATTCTCCATGCTCCCGAAATCCGTCAGGTCCTGGGTATTGATGTACTTCTTGTCCGGAAAGATCAGCAGATACGCCCCCATGCTCACCAGCTGCTTCCGGCTGTCCGTCAGCACCAACCCCGTTTTCGCGCCGTTCACATACAGCGCCGTGCCGTCCACCCAGAACAATCCGTCCTTCTCCGCCATGCCGTTGGGCTTTTCCAGCTGCGTCACCGTCCGCCGCAGTGGCCGCGTCTCCAGCGCCGGATACCCGCTGCTCCACAGGTTCTCCATCTGCTCCAGGCTCCCCGCGCCGCTGCCCGGACGGCGGTCCAGTCCCCCGAACTGCTCTACGCCTGCCCGCTGCTGCGCCGCCGCCTTCAGCTTGGGAAAATACATCTCCGCCGCCCCCTTTCAGCACAGCCGCAGCGCCGACGCGCCGCCCTCCGGCACCGCCGTCCTGGCCCGGTAGTCCCGATAGGTCAGAAACGCGTTGTTCCACAGACCCGCCGCGCTGTTGTACCGCGCCGTCTCCCCGTTGGCATAGTGCACCTGCGCCTCCACATAGTGCCGGTACAGCTCGTCAAAGGGCGGCTCCGCCGTCAGCTCCGTCTCCTCGGTCAGCACCGGCAGTTCCCCCGTCTCCCGGCACAGCTCCCGCCGCACAAAGCCCTCCGCCTGGGCCAGCCACCGCAGCTTCTCCGCGCGCGCATACCCATTGGGCAGCAGCGCGTCCACCCGGTCCAGCACCTGCTTTGCCGTCGTCCTTGCCATGGCCGCCACCTCAGGAAGCTCTCTCGTCCACATAGCGCCGGGCCGCCTCCGCCATCATGGCGGCGTTTTCCAGCACCTCCGCCACGCACACCGGCACACGCACCTCCACGCCGCGCATGATCTTCCAGCTGCGTCCGTTGACAGACACGATGACAAAATTCTCCTCCTGCTTTCTGCCTCTGGGCAGCAGCACCGTTGTCATTTTCTCCTTCATCTCGCCCTTCTCCTTTCCTCATGTAAGACCTCGCCCCGCCGTCCGCCCGCGTTCCCCAGGGGGCGGTGGCCTCGGCGTCCCGTCAGCGCGGCGTGGCCGCGCTGACGGCGGCATTTCCCGCAGGGGCGGACGACCCGTCCGCCCCTGCTTCACGCTCCCTCAGTTCGCCTTATCTTCGTCCGAATAGCTGCTGCCGCACTCCACGCGCACCATGTACTCGTCGTACAGGATAGCCGCGGCGTGTACGCCCTTCCAGCCCACGCTGGAGCGCTGGTCCAGCGGGTCGGCGGTGCCGGAGCTGCCGCGGGGCTTCACGATGACCTCCGTGCCCTCGCTCAGGTCCACCACGCCATAGGCGCCCTTGCCCAGGAACAGGCAGCCGTACACGGCGCAGCCCTGCTTGCCGCCCTCACCGGGGTAGATGACCTCCTTGTCGCCCACGGTGACGGTCTTGTCCAGCACCAGCTTCGCGTCGGTGTTGCTCACCACCCGGCAGCGGGTGCCGCCCAGCACCACATAGCGGCCCGCCAGCGCGCCGGCGGCCACGGTGCCGCCGTTGAAGGTCACGTCGGTGCTGGCCATAACGTTGCCGTTCACCTTCAGCGTGCGGCTGTCGGCGGCCAGATCCTCGCCGCGATAGATCTTCGCCTCCGTGGTCTCCACGAAGCGCACGCCGTGCAGCTCACCGATCTCGCCGGAGAAAAGCTCCGTAGCCCCGGCATACTGGTGGGCGGCGATCCACGCCTCGTCCTGGCGCAGGTCAAAGGCCACGCTGGGGTGGATGATGCACACATACTTGCCGTCAAAGGTGGGCGCGTTCATCTTCTTCAGCTGGGTCGCCGCCTTGGCCACCAGCTCGCTGGTCATGCGGCAGTCCTTGTCCAGCGTCATGCGGCTGGTCACGTCGGTCTTGGTGCCGTCGCTGCCGATCTTGGGCGCGTAGATCACCTGCTTGCCCTGCTGGATCTCGTTTCGGGTCACCGTGTCCAGCGTCAGGCCCATGTTGCTGCCGTGGCGGTCGGTGATCTCCAGCACCACGTCGTCGATGGCCGTCAGATCCAGCATATCCGACACGGTGGTGTAGTCGCCGTACTGCGCCAGCTCCTTGGTGATGTAGCTGACGGAGATACCGCTGCCGTCGGGCGTCACGCCCTCGGTCAGGGGCTTCAGCGCCTTGTCAAAGGCGCCGAACTTACGCCACTCCACGGTCTTGCCGCCGCCGGCAGGCAGGCCCTTCGTGGCCGCGAACTGGTTGTGCACCAGCTGCGGCTTGGCGTTCTCCAGCAGCTCCATGCCGTAGTAGGTCTTCATCTCCGCGCTCAGGCCCGCCGTGGTCTGGGTGTTCTCCGCAAACATCTGCAAATTCATCTCCATGTTTTCTCTCCCTTTCTAAAATCTGATCTTCTCTCCATCCTGTACTCTCTTCCGTATCGCCGCCAGCTCCGCACCGCTGAGCCCCCTCGGGTCCCAGCGGCTGACGCTTCTGCGCCGTCCGCCGTTCTCCGCCACGCGGCTGCCGCCGCTGGCGATGGCCTGGGCCATCTGCTGCCGCGCCCGGATCACCGCGAATTCCATCGCGGCCTGCAGCTGCGCCTCCTGCTCCCGCTGCCGCGCCGTCTCCGCCGCGGCCGCCATCTCCCGCAGCCTCTCGTTCTCCTGCCGCAGTCCCCGCAGCCGTCCGTCCAGTATCCGCCGCACCCGTGCGTCGAATTCCCCCTTGTATCGGCCGCGTATCAGCGTCTCGAAGTCCTCTTCCCCGCCGGGTACCCCCTGTTCCCCGTCAGGTACCTGCTGCTCCCCGGCGTCGGGAGCCATTCCGCCCGTCTCCTCCGCAGTCTCCTGCGCCGTCTTTTCCCGCTCGTCCATCCGAACTCTCCTCCCCGTGGTAGGTCACGACCCGATCTCCACCCTGTCAGGGTATTGCTGCGCCAGCAGCGCCAGCCCGCACCGCACCAACGCGAACTCCCGGGCACAGTCCCCTGTCCCCGCGATCTCCGCGTATCCCGGCGCGCTTTGGAACCGTTCCAGCCGCCCTGTCTCCCGCAATCTCCCCGCCAGCGCGTACACCAGCGCGGACGCCGCCGCGCATACGATGTCCTTCCCGTACTCGCCGTACCCGGCGTGGCCCCGCACCGTAAGGTGCGCGCCGCCGCAGCTGGCCCGTATCATCTGGGCCGTACCGCCTGCCGCGTGGCCTGCCGCTGCCGTGTCACCGCGTCGCTGCTCCGGCGCACCGCCGCTTTTCCGCCGCTGCTCTCCCGCTTCTCCAGCTCTCGCTCCAGCGCCTCCGCCAGATGGGTCCCCTGGCTCTTGTCCAGCAGCGTCACCGCCCGCCGCAGCGCCTCCGTCAGCCACGCCTTCTGGTCCGTCTCCTTCTGTCCCTGCCGGATGACCTCCGCCAGCGTGTCCTTGCTGCGGAACTGCATCAGCTCCAGGCACCGCAGCGCCTGCTCCGCCATATCGCTGCGGAAGAACCCCATCTGGAACAGCTGCAGGGCCAGCTGGTTGTACTCCATGGTCTGGTACGGCGTCTCGTCCTGTGCCATCACCTCCAGATCGAACTCCGGCACGCGATAGCCCCCGGTCAGCAGCGCCCTGGGCCGCAGGCCCCCGTTGCCGTAGGCGACGAACGCCCCGCCGTCCCGGCCCAGCAGCCGGAACTGCCGCGGCACGTCGTAAAACTGCCGGATCAGCTCAATGCACAGCGTCACCACCTGTGAAAACGCCTCATACCCGTCGTCGATCATGTTCCGCGACAGCTTGCCGCCCGCCTCCTGCAAAGCCGCAATAGCCGTGGCCGCCGTCACGCCGCCGGCGGTGCCGCCGCTCATCACGTCCCGGTTGCCCGCCGTCTCCTTCATCTCCGCGATCTTGTTCTGCAGCACCGCCACATACACGCTGTCCAGCGCCGGCACCCGGATCGGTGCGATGGAGTCCGCACCCAGGTTCCCGTTGGTGTGCACGAAGGGCCTCGTCCAGTCGGCATACTCGTTCTCGTTCACCGCGCCGTCCGCCCGGATGAAAAACCGCGGCGTCGCCGCCGCCAGCGTGTTTTTCAGAATAGCCTGGTTCATCAGGTCGATCTGCTTCTGCGCCGACTTGCACAGATCCACATACCCATACCCGCAGGGCGTCCCCTCCTCGGGAAACAGCGTATCGAACACGAACGGGTACTTCCCGTGGTCGTACCAGCCCCGCGCCGCCATCTCCGGGTCGTTCTCCGTGGCATACAGCACATTCTCCCCCACGAACTTGCAGTACTGCAGCACCTGCCGCCCCTCACGCTCCGTGTGGTAGTACCAGTCCACCACCAGCGACTGCTCCGACGTGTCCACCTTGTCGTCGAACAGATACCGGCTCACCTGCGCGCCGCCGCGCCCCAGCTTCCCCTCCAGCTCCGGCCATCTCCGCACCAGATGGTTGTTGGGCACCAGCTCCGTGCAGAAAAAGTGCTCCGACTCCTGTATGTCCGTGACCCCCGGCTCCCAAAACAGGTTCAGCACGTCCATGCTGCGGATGCTCACGTCTCCCAGCCCGTGCAGCTTTTCGTTGTCCCAGAACACGCCGTACACGGCGCACCCGGACTTCAGCTTGTCCCACCATGCCTTGGAATACGTCCGCCTGAACCGGTCGTTTTTCAGCAGCACCGGCAGGATACGGCTCAGCGTCTCTGCCTCCTGCCGGTCTCCCGGCTCCCGGGGCAGCACCGTCGGCTCCGGATAGCAGTCCATGGCGTCCGCGTGCTTGCTGAGGATGCAGTTCACCAGCCAGCCGCTGGCCGGCCGCACGTCCTCCGGATTGCCGCCCTCGCCCGCCTTCTCCATCTGCTCCCAGTGCCGCAGCTTCCAGAACTGCTCGTTGTCGATGATGCGCCTGTCCAGATTTTGCTTGCCCGCGCGATAGCGCCGCAGCACCTCCGCCGCGGCCCGTACCGCCTCCGCCCCGATCTTCACCGGAGCACCGGCGTCCCGCGCGGTCCTTGTCTCCTGCTCCATCCGAGCACCTCCCTTTCATGTTCTGTCCCTGCCCCCGTCCAGCCCGAAAGTTGCCCGCAAACGTGCAACGCCCCCAAATTTTTTGTCCCAGCCTTCCCACCAAAAAAAGCGCAAAAAAAAGAAAGCCCTTACGGGCTTTCTTTTTTATTTGCTCTTAGTGACGCTTTTTAGCGGTCCACGCCATGCCGGTCACGGACAGCACTGCCGTCACCGCGTAGATACCCACACCCGCGTCAAAGGTCTTGGGAGAACCCTTGGTGGTGGTATCGGGGGTGGTGGTGCTGGGGGAATAGTAGTAATAGGAGGTGGGCTTGGTGTAGGTCACATTGCTTTCCTTGCTGTACTTAGTGCCATTGATGGTCACTTCGCCCTTGACCACGGTCAGCGTATCGCCGCCGTTCATGCTGTTTACCGCGCTCTCGATGTTCGCAGCGCCGACGTAGTAGACGCCCTTGAGAGAGGCTACTGCCGTGCCCTCGGTAGCATAGGCGCTGACGTCATCAGCGAAAACGCCGCCGGAAATACCAGCAGTTCCTGTGTACAGCACATCGCCATTCTCTCCCTTATAAGTGACCTCAAGCATTTTCTGCCTATCCGCCGCGCGTTCAAACGTACCGTTTTTGATTGTCAGCTCGCCTACGGCTACGTTCTCTGCATATTTTGCCGTGAACAGCACCGCATCCGCAGAGGACAGCGCCTTAAAAGAGCCGCCGTTGATGGTTGTCTTATGCCAGTTCATAACAACGAACTGGGATGTATTAGAGAAATCACCGCCGTTGATGGTCAGCACACCCGCTTCATCGTTCTTGATTGCATTTAAGCCGCCGCTGAATGTGCCGCCATTGATGATCAGGGTAGATGCACTCGTTCCCCCATTGCGGATCATGCTGGAAAAGTGGCCCACATTTGTCACTCTAACGCCTTCATTGATGGTCATCGTAGCGCCATTATCGCTCAAAATGGTATAAAAGCTGTTTTCTCCTGCACTACCCTTATTGTTTTCAGGATCTTCCTTACTGCGGGTATATGTACCACCGTTCAGTGTCGCCGTACCGTTGTTCACGATAGCAGCGCGCTGATGGGTCACATTGTCCACAGTGCCGGTGCCGGTGATGGTCAGAGTACCGTTATTGGTGATGGTATGCTGGCCATCCGTATTGGTCAGCGTGTGGCCATTCAGATTCAGCGTGACATCCTTGCCCGCAGCGATAGTAATGCTGGCAGTGATGTTAGCGCCCAGCTTGATGGTGGTCACGCTGCTGTCATTCAAAGCCTGTTCCAATTCCTCTTTGCTATTCACCGTTGCTTCGCCGCCTGCCCAGACGGTAGCGGTGAGTCCCAGCGCCATGACCAGCGCCAAAATGGTTGCCAATATCTTTTTCATTTTCCTTACCCCGGGTTTTTTAGATTTCCGCAGGGTGCTTCGTTTTAACAAGCTTAAAACGCCAAAGCAGGAGTACTCCTGCGGATAATCAGATTATAGCACAGCTGCATAATTTGTCCAGCCTTTTTATGGAAATTTTACACATTTTCGTCGTCTGCGGAATTTGGACCGGGGGAGGGGCGCAGCCCCTCCCCCGGTTTCTCACGGCTCCCGCCGTATCTCCGTCCTCTCCCGGGGCGCGATGGGCCGCATCATGCAGAAATACCGGCTCTCGTCCGCCGCGTGGTCCTCCTGTCCCGTGTCCACATCCTCCGGCGCCGTGGTGCTGTACGACAGCCCCGGTACCGTCCGTATGAACGCCCGGCAGTTTTCGAACACATACAGCATGGGGTACCCCTCCCCGTCAAAGCTCATCCGGTAGTGCAGCTGCATCCACCCCGGTATCCGCCGGTTGTCCCCCTTCTCAAAGAACAGCCGGTGCTTCAGCGCCGTCTCATAGATGCTCTCGCCCCGGCTGGCGTCCCAGATGGCCGGGTCCGCCACCCCCCGTATGGTCCGTCCCCGCAGATATGGGTGCTCGTCCTCCATCCGCCGTATCTCCGCAAACTGCCGCTCCGGTGTCCACAGCACGCCCTCGTCCGGCGTTCCCGTGCAGCCGTACAGCTCCAATATCCGGTACACGCACCCGTCGAAGTCCACCGCCCACCAGCCGCAGGAAAAGGGCTTGGCGTAACCGAAGTCGTAGCTTCTGTACACGTTCCACTCCCGCGGGATGTCAAAGGGCTGGATCACGTGCGTCCACCGCCGGTCCGCGTAGTGCGCCGGGTCGTCCGTGAACTCCTGGAACACCTGTCCCGCCAGCACGTCCCACCGCCCCTCCAGCCACGCCGCCCGCAGCTTCGGCGGCAGCGCCTCCAGCTGCCGTATATACTCCGGCTGCCGCGCCAGCAGCGCCCCGTTGTCCGTCACCCGCGCCGGTATGAACGCGTACTCGCCCCCGTTCTCCCCCGGCTCATACCGCCGGTCGATAAACAGCCGCTTGATATACCCATGCCCCGGCCCGCCCGGGTTGCACGTGTAGTAAATGCGCTTGGGAAATCCGTTCACGCCGCGCACGCACGCCGCCAGCTTCCGCATCCACTGCTCCTTCAGCTGCGTGGCCTCGTCGAAAAAGATCACGTCGTACTCCGCGCCCTGATAGCGATCCGCGTCCCGGTCGCAGGCGCAGTATCCGAACTGCAATACGCTCCCGTTCCCGAACACGAACCGTCTCTCCTCCGCCCGGTATACGGCCGTACCCGCCAGCTCCAGCCGCAGCGTCTCCAAATGGTTTGCCTCGATCTCCGGCATGGTCCGCCGCACCAGCAGCATCCGTATCCCCGGATACCGCTGCGCCAGCAGCTTGGCCTTGCACCGCACCGCCCAGCTTTTCCCGCCGCCCCGTGCCCCGCCGAAAGCGACGTACTTCTTTTTGCACCGCAGAAATTCGTCCTGCTTTGCGTTCGGCGTCCCGATGTATATATCCTCCATGTTCTCTCCCCCTTGTCTCTCTTCTCTCCGTGCTTACTCGCTCAGCTCCCGTACCCCCTCTCCCATCAGCACCTGCACCGTCTGCGCCGCGGTCCCGCCGCCCAGCTCCTTCTCCAGCCCCGCCAGCGTCTGCAATATCCCCGCCAGCTCCTTCAGCTCCTTGGTGCACGCCTCACCTTTTTCCGCCTCCTCGGCCGCCCGCTTCGCGCCCCGCATCAGCGCCCGCGTCATTTCCAGCAGGCAATCCCTGCTCTCCGCCCTGCGCCGTCTCTCGTTCCGGCACCCGCTGACCCAGTTCTCCTTCCGCGCGTGCCGCCCCACGCTCTGCACCGAAACGCCGTATTCCTTCGCCAGCTGCATATAGGTATATCCGCCCGCCTCGTACTTCTCCCGCAGTTCCTCCCAGGGTGCCGCCGTCTTATGCATCCGCCTCACCTCCGACCACCTCATACGCCGCCAGTATCTGCGCCGCGAAATCTGCCAGGCAGCCCCTGCACACGTTCTCACCGCTGATCCGGTAGTATCGCTCTCCCCGCCGCAGCTCTCCGCCGCACAGGTCGCACTGTCCGCACACCGCGTCCGTCCCGTTCTTTCTGTACTTCATATCCGTACCCCCTTATCAAGATCGTCTATACCCCATTCCCCGGAAAGCAAAAAAGTTGCCCGCAAACGGGCAACACCCCCAAAATTTTCCCCCAGCCTTCCCCTTAAGGGCACGTCCTCCTAAGCCTTCCCCCTGGGGTTCGCGGTGTTGAATGACAGGCCGGTGGTCTGTCAGATCCGCGAACCGACCGACCCGCAGGGAGACAGGTGCCCCCACAGGGGGCGGATAAGGTGTAGCCGCGCAGCGGCGTAAAACGCCCCCGTCCCGCCCCGCCCCGCCGCACAGAAAAAAGGGCCGGCACCCGCCGACCCTTTTTCTGTTCTCCTTTAGCCCGGAGGCCAGGTCATATCCCGCCCCGCCAGCACATGGAAGTGCAGGTGCTTCACGGTCTGTCCCGCCTGATCGCCGCAGTTGTTGACGATTCGGTAGCTCTCCACGCCCAGCTCCCTGCAGATCTTGGCGATGACCTCGAAGCAGTGGGCCACCACACCGCTGTTGTCCGCCGTGATGGCATTGGCGCAGCAGATATGTGCCTTGGGCACCACCAAAAAGTGTACCGGTGCCTGCGGCTCGATATCATAAAAGGCATAGCATTGTTCGTCCTCATACACCTTTTTGCTGGGGATCTCTCCGTCAATAATGGCGCAGAACAGGCAATCGTTCTTCATGGTCGCATCTCCTTTCGGATATAATATAGTATAGTGGTCGTTCAACCTGCCGGAAAAAGTCTGTCATTGCGAGCCAGTGTTCACACTGGCTCGGCAATCCGTCTCCAAAATGCACAGCTCTTACATTTTGCAGATTTCAGCTAAAAGAATACGGATTCCCACGTCGCTTCGCGCCGCGAAGCAAGTGCCCTTGGGGTACTCCTCGGAATGATGGGAACGACTTTTCCGGTAGTCTTGCGCGTTCTTACTTCAGCTTTTCTGCCACGAAATCGTCCACGGCCGCCAGCGCGTCGTCCACCTTCAGCAGATCGGTGCCGCCGCCCATGGCGCTGTCCGGCTTACCGCCGCCCTTGCCGCCGCACACGGCGGACACGGTTTTAACCAGATCGCCAGCCTTCACGCCCCGCGCCACGGCCTCCTTGCCGCACACCGCCAGGAACGTGACCTTCTCGCCCACGATGCTGGCCAGCACGCCTACCACATGGGGATCCTTGTCCCGCAGGAAGTCGCCCATCAGCCGCAGGGCGTTTGCGTCCAGACCCTGACGGGTGCCGGTGATGACGTGCAGCCCGTCCACGGTCTTGGCGGAGGCCAGAATCTGCTTGGCCTCGCCCATGGACGCCTCGCTCTTGAATTTCTCCAACGCCTGCCGCAGAGCCTTCATCTCGCTGGCCTGCTGCTCCAGACGCTCCATCAGCGTCTCCGGCGCGGACTTGAAGAACTGGGACGCCCGGTTCAGCAGCCCGCGGCTGCGGCGCATGTCCTCCATGGTGACCTTTCCGGTGGTGGCCTCGATGCGGCGCACACCGGAAGCCACACTGCTCTCGCTCTTGATGCGGAAGGGGCCGGCCTTAGCGGTGTTGTCCAGATGAGTGCCGCCGCACAGCTCCATGGAGAAGTCACCCATGGTCACCACCCGCACGGTCTGACCATATTTTTCGCCGAAGGTAGCCACCGCACCCCGCGCCTTAGCCTCGGCGATGGGCAGTTCTTCGGTGGTAATGAGCAGCCCGGACAGAATAGCGTCGTTGACCAGATCCTCCACCTCATCCAGCTGCTGGGGCGTGATGCCCTCGAAGTGGGTGAAGTCGAAGCGCAGACGATCCGGCTCCACCAGAGAGCCAGCCTGATGCACATGGTCGCCCAGCACCTTCACCAGCGCCGCGTCCAGCAGATGGGTGGCACTGTGGGCCCGGCGGATAGCGGCGCGGCGGTCGGTGTCGATGGACGCCGTCACACTGTCGCCCACGGCCACGCTGCCGCTGAGCAGCTTGCCGTAGTGCATGAACTTGCCGCCCTTGTTCTTCTGTACGTCACTGACCACGAACTCCATGCCGTCGCCGGTGATCACGCCGTGGTCGGCCACCTGACCGCCCATTTCGGCGTAGAAGGGGGTCTTGTCCAGCACCAGGATGGCCTCCATACCGGACACGATCTCGTCCACCAGCTCGCCCTCGGCCACGATACCCAGCACCTTCGCGCCGTTCACCGTGTCGCGGTCATAGCCCACGAACTCTGTGGCCGGCATGTCCTTGCCGAACTCCACGCCGGCCCAGCCCAGATCGCCCAGCGCCTTGCGGGCTTCGCGGGCACGCTCCTTCTGCTGGGTCATCAGGGACTGGAAGGCATCCTCGTCCACAGTCATGCCCTCCTCGGCGGCCATCTCGGCCGTCAGGTCGATGGGGAAGCCGAAGGTGTCGTACAGCTTAAAGGCGTCAGCGCCGGAGAACACCGTCTCGCCCTTCTCCTTGTGGGAAGCCAGCATCTCGTTGTAGATGCGGATGCCGCCGTCAATGGTGCGGGCAAAGTTCTCCTCCTCGGTGCGGATGACCTTGGTGATGTAGCTCTGCTTTTCCTTCAGGTCGGGGTACTGCCCCTCGTTCTCGTGTACCACGGTGTCCACCACCTTGTACAGGAACGGCTCGTTGACGCCCAGCAGCTTGCCGTGGCGTGCAGCGCGGCGCAGCAGACGGCGCAGCACATAGCCGCGTCCCTCGTTGCTGGGCAGGATGCCGTCGCAGATCATAAACGTGGCAGACCGGATGTGATCGGTGATGACCCGCAGGCTCACATCCCGTTTGTAGCTCTCGCCGTAGTGGGCGCCGGTCAGCTCGCTGACCTTGTGGGTGATGTTCATCACCGTGTCCACATCGAACAGGCTGGCCACGTTCTGGCACACACAGGCCAGGCGCTCCAGACCCATGCCGGTGTCGATGTTCTTCTGCTTCAGCTCGGTGTAGTTGTTGTGGCCGTCGTTGTCGAACTGGGAGAACACGTTGTTCCATATCTCGATATAGCGGTCGCAGTCGCAGCCCACGGTGCAGCCGGGCTTGCCGCAGCCGTACTCCGGTCCGCGGTCATAATAGATCTCGGAGCAGGGGCCGCAGGGGCCGGAGCCGTGCTCCCAGAAGTTGTCCTCCTTGCCGAAGCGGAAGATCCTGTCCTCGGGAATGCCGATCTCATCCCGCCAGATGGCGAAGGCCTCGTCGTCGCTCTCATACACGGAGGGATACAGCCGGTCGGCCTCCAGCCCCACCCACTCAGGGGAGGTCAGGAACTCCCAGCTCCACGCGATGGCCTCGTGCTTGAAGTAATCGCCAAAGGAGAAGTTGCCCAGCATCTCGAAATAGGTGCCGTGGCGGGCGGTCTTGCCCACATTGTCGATGTCACCGGTACGGATGCACTTCTGACAGGTGCAGACGCGGCGGCAGGGCGGCTCCTCCTCGCCCTTGAACCAGGGCTTCATGGGGGTCATGCCGGCGTTGATCAGCAGGATAGATTTGTCGTTCTGGGGCACCAGCGAAAAGCTGGGCAGACGCAGGTGGCCTTTCGTTTCAAAGAACTTCAGGAACAGCTCCCGCAGCTCGTTCAGGCCGTGATAGGGATGGCTCATAGTCGTTGTCTCCTTTACAATGTATACTAAAATTCTTTTTCGCTCTCGTTCCATTGGCGGGTCATATCCGCCAGTTCTTTCTCCAGGTTCAGGAAGAACCGGGAGATATGCAGCCCGTCCGCCAGGGCGTGGTTCACGAACAGCGACACCGGCAGTGTCGTCCGCCCGTTGACGGTCACATATTTGCCCCAGCTGATGCGGGGATTGCTGTCGTCCGGGCTCTCCGCCGGGTGCTGCAGCTGCGAGTAGTGTACCCACGGCACGCTGGAGACAAAGAAGAAGCTCCTCACGTCGCCGTCCTCGGTGAGCGTGCCCCGCTCCAGCACCTCTTTCTGGCGGCGCTGCCCCTCGGCCACGAACTCCTCATAGGCAAGATTGCCCTCCACCGTGGCGTAGACGTACACGCCGTCCGGCTTCATGGCGGTGTAGGACGGCGGGCACCAGTCGTACTCCACCACCGTGCCGTCCTCCGCCAGCCTGCGCCGCAGCTGGGGCACGGCATTGGCCGCCCGCACCACCGCATACAGCATGCTCAGGAAAAACGGTCGCTCGCCCCGGGCGGCCATCATGTCGGTGATGTCCATCTCTACCGTCAGCCCGGCAAAGGGGAACGTCATCCCCCGGAAGTAGGCAAACTGCCCGCAGCGGGGATCCTCCTCCATATTGATAATGGTATAGTGCATCTCCCACCTCCTGCAACGAAAAACGCCCCTGTTTGCCATAGCAAACAGGGGCGAAAATCACTTCCGCGGTACCACCCTGATTTGGCGGCGAGCCGCCCTCTCAGTGCCCTGTAACGGGAGCATCCCGTGCCATTCATCACGGCAGGCTCAAAAGCGGCTGTCACCGTGCCGATCCCAACGGGCTTGCACTGTCCCCGTCTCGCTCCGGGCGGCCTCCGGTAACTCTTCTCTCTCATCGCCATTATGGAATATAGCGTTATTTTACCACAATGTTCCCCATTGTCAACACGAAATTTCTCTTTTTGTGAGATATTCCCCCTTGTCTTTCCGCACTGCTGTGGTATACTGGAAACCGTCATTTTTACAGAAAGAGGGACCTCCCGTGCAAAAGCTCTCCCGCAACGACCATATCGACCTGTACCGCCACCTATCCTTCTGTGCCGTGGGCGGCTTCTTCGGCTGCTACGCTGTCCTTATCCACAGCGGCGTCATGGGCAACGCCCAGACGGTGAACCTGATCGAGCTGCTGCTGGACGCCCTGCGCGGCGATCTGCACGCCGTGCTCCTGCACCTGGGCGCGCTGGTACTGTACGTGCTGGGCACTATGCTGACGGTGCTGCTGCCCCACTGGTGGGGCTGGGATATGCACTATGTATCGCCCGTTATCACCGCCGCAGCCGCCGTGACCGTGGCCTTCTTGCCGGAAACGCTGAACGTTGTGGTGGCTCTGTATCCCATCTTCTTTGCCATGAGCATCCAGTGGAGCAGCTTCGGCGGCGCCCGCGGCTTTTACAGCTCCACCATCTTCTCCACCAACAACACCAAGCAGACTTCTCTGGCCCTGGCCAACTACCTGTGTGACCATGACCGCGCCCACCTGCGGAAGCTGAAGGTCTTTGCCCTCACCCTGCTGTGCTTCCACATCGGCGCGGCAGCGGCCTACTTCGCCGTGACGTGGTGGTATATCCGCGGCGCGCTGGCCGTGCTGCCCCTTATCGCCTGGGCCTTCTTCCTGTCCGTATGCGAACGCAGGCATGAAGCCCTGGCCGAGGAACCGGAGACCATCCCCGACAGCAGCGCCCACCCCACCAGCAACGCATAAAAATTGTCCCCCGTCTTCGCCGGGGGACAATTTTTATGTACTTATTTCCCACTCAGCGCCACCGCGTGGCGGATGAAGCTCATGGGCGGCACTGGACGGGGCAGCTGCATGGTGAACACCATCTGGGGCGTCTTCGGCTCCGCCAGGCCATTGCCCTCGCTGTCGCGCATTACCGGCACGGTGATCGTAAAGGGCTTCGTATCCGGCCCCACCACCTCCACGATGTCGCCGGCGGCAAATTTGTTCCGCAGGCTCAGGGTGGCCAGCCCATTTTCATCACAGTTTGTCACCACGGCGCAAATCTGCCAGTCCCGCAGATACCGGGCGCTCTCATAATACTGCCCCGGCTGGCCGTAGAAAAAACCTGTGGCGTAGTGCCGGTGGCTGATGTGCTCCACCTCATCCCGCCACACCGGGTCAAGCGGGCGCCCTGCGGCCACGTCGTCCAGACAGTGCCGGTACGCGCCGGTAACGATGGCCGCGTAGTAAGCGGACTTAGCCCGACCCTCGATCTTCAGGCAGTCCACCCCGGCGGCCATCAGGTCGTCCAGGTGGTCGATCATGCACATATCCCGGCTGTTCATAATGTATGTGCCCTTTTCGTCTTCGAACACCGGGAAATACTCCCCGGGCCGTTTCTCTTCCATCAGCGCATACTGGTAGCGGCAGGGCTGGGCACATTCGCCCCGGTTGCTGTCCCGTCCGGTCATATAGTTGCTCAGCAGGCAGCGCCCGGAGTAGCTGACACACATAGCCCCGTGGCAGAAGGCCTCCAGTTCCAGCTCCGGGGATACCCTGGCCCGAATGGCGGCGATCTCCTCCAGGCTCAGCTCCCGGGCCAGCACCACGCGGCTGGCACCCAAATCGTACCAGGCCTGGGCGCAGACGTGATTGGCGATGGACTGCTGGGTGCTGATATGACGCTGGCAGTGGGGCGCGTACTTCCCCGCCAGGGTGAACGCGCCCAGGTCCGCCAGAATCAGGGCGTCCACCCCCGCCGCGTCCAGCTTTTCCAGATGGGCGGGCAGGGCCTCAGCCTCATTCCAGCGGGGCATGGTGTTCACCGTGGCGTGTACCTTCACGCCGTGGTCGTGGGCAAACCGCACTGCCTTCGGCAGTGCCTCGTCGTCAAAGTTCCCGGCAAAGGAACGCATCCCAAAGGACGTACCGGCCAGATACACCGCGTCCGCGCCGTACAGAACCGCCATCTGCAGCTTTTCCCAGTCCCCGGCCGGGGACAGCAATTCAGGCTTCTTTCCCATGGCGTCAGGAGTAGATGGGCTGGTATTCACCGCTGTTAATGAACTTCAGGTGCTCGTTATAGTCGGTAAAGAAGTGGCTTTTGCCGTCCTTGCCCAGGGCGAAGAAGTAATAATCGGTGTCCGCCGGGTAGATGGCCGCCTCAATGGCGGACAGGCCGGGATTGCAGATGGGTCCCGGAGTCAGGCCGGGGTTGATATAGGTGTTGTAGGGACTGTCGATCTCTGTATCGAAGGTCTTGACCCCGTCGTGCTTCATGATATAGTTGATGGTAGAGCACAGCTGCAGCGCTCTTCCGCCCTTCTCACTGCTCGGGTTCTCCAGACGGTTGTGGATGACGGAGCTGATGTTCTTGCGCTCGGTGTCGTCGCCGATGGACTCCTTCTCGATCAGGGATGCCATGGTGATGATCTCCTGCAGGGAGTACGGAGACGCCTTGATGTCCGCCAGCATCTGCTGGCTGATGCTGTTTTTGAAGTACACCAGCATCGTCTCCACCGTATACACCGCGGACCGGTTCTTGTCGAATTCATAGGTGCTGGGGAACAGGAAGCCCTCCATGCGATCGATGCTGCCCAGCTTGTCGCTGTCGAGGAAGTCGTAGTCCTCATACTCGAAGTTGGCGCAGGCATCCTCCAGATCCTCCTTGGTGGCCACGCCCTTCTCCGCCAGCAGATCGATGATCTCCCGGACGGTGTAGCCCTCGGGGATGGTGACCTTGATCAGGCCCTGGGCCTCCTTGGCGTCCGTCTCCCAGTCGTGCATATTGGTAATCAGGGCGCGGAAGTCCATATCACTGTTCAGCTTGTAGGTCCCCGGCTCCACGTAGCGGTTGTAGTGCAGGAACGTGCCGGCAATATTGAACACCAGTCGGGAATTCACCAGCCCCGCGTCGTGCAGCTTCTTGGCCACATCTCCCCGGCTGTCACCCTCCTCTACGGTGATCTCCACCTCGGTATAGGGCTTGTTCAGCGAACACACGTCGTTGACCAGCAGCCAACCGATGCCCGCCAGCAGGCAGGATACCAGCACTACACAGGCCAGATAGATGATGGTCCGGTTGCGCTTGGCCTGACGGCGGCGGTCACTGTGGCGGCGCTGCTCGGAGGACGCCTGCCGGCGAACCTCCTCGGCGTCCCACTTCGCCGTGGCGTATTCGTTTCGTTCTTCACGGTTTCCCATAAGTCTTTGCTCCTTTCCCAGCGTCAGCCGATAAGATCGGCCACGCAGGTCATCACTTCGTTGTGTATGTCGTCTATCAGGCGAGGCGCGCCCGCCCGGGCACAGTCAATGCGCGTCCAGCCGCAGCGTGCCACCACATGGGCGGCGTTTTCCCGGCAGCGGCGCAGGTATTCCTCGTCCTTCTCGTGGATGTCAGCAGTGGTGTGGGTGGCGGCCTCCCGCAGGCGCATCATCTGTTCCGTGGCCTCTGTGGGCATATCCAGATACAGCACCCGTGTGGGCTCCGGCAGCCCCAACAGCCGGTACTCGAAGTCAAACAGCCAGTCGAGAAAACCGTCCCGCTGCTCCGGCGGCAGCTTACCGGTCTGGTGAACGGCGTTGCTGGTGGTGTATCGATCCGCAATGACCAGTCCGCCCTGCTCATAGTACGCGCCCCAGTCCTGTTTGTAGGAGGCATAGCGATCCACAGAGTAGAACACTGACGCGGCATAGGCATTCACGTCGCCGGGCTTGTCTCCGAAGGCACCGCCCAGATACAGGCGGATCAACGCAGAGGACTCCTCCTGATACCGGGGGAACTCCAGCTTGCGGAAAGGGATACCGCGGCGCGTCAGTTCCTCGCACAGCAGCCGGGACTGGGTAGCCTTGCCGGACCCGTCCGTCCCCTCGAACACGATGAGTTTTCCCTGCACAGCGCTCGCCTCCTTTGGACACACTGACCCATAATACAGGGTATTGTACCACAGTTTTCCCCATTTGTAAACCATTCAAACGGGCCCGTCCCCTGCAAAAGGGCCGCCCCCTCCGGGACAGCCCCTGATACGCTATTGCACGGCGGCCTTTTTCTTCTGCTTCTCCTCATAGACGGTGTTCAGCACATACAGGAGGACACCCGTCCAGATAAACAGGAAGCTCACAAGCTTCTCGTGGGTCAGGGCCTCGCCCATGATGGCACCGCAGATAATAGACAGAGACGGGCTGATATACTGGCAGATGCCCGTGGTCATCAGCGGCAGATGCCTAACGCCGATGGAGTAAAACACCATGGGCAGCCCGGTGATCACACCGCCGCCGATCATCAGCAGCTGCTTGACGACCGTCATGCTGCCCATACCATTGTCCCCCATACGGAAAAACAGGATGAACAGCAGCGCCACCGGCACCATCATCAGGATCTCTGACGTGGTAGACACGATGGAATCGATGGTCAAGCTCTTCTTGATGGCTGCATAGATGGAAAACATCAACGCCAGGGCGATGGTCACATAGGGCACGCCGCCGAAGCCGGAGGTGCTGAACACGATGCCGACCACCACGATGGCAATGATCACAAAGTGCCGCCAATTCATCTTCTCGCGGAAGATAACGGCCCCAAGGGCAAATACCACCAGCGGCTGGATGTAATACCCCAGGCTGCACTCCAGCACGCGGCCGTTCTGCACCGCCCACAGGTACACCAGCCAGTCGCCGAACAGCAGCACCGATGCAGGCATCTCCCGCTTGAGCACCTGCTTGTCCTTGAATACGGCCCACAGCTGCGGCAGCTTTCCCTGCACCTTCAGAATACACAGGCAGGCCACCGCTGCCCAGATAATGCGGCAGGCCATGATGAAAAACGTGTCGATCTCGCCGCACACATTGGTGCACATATACCAGTACAGCGGCTGGAAACCCCAGATGAAAAAGCACACCGACATAGCCCCCAGGCCCTTGCGGTAGTTGACCGTTTGCATACGTTTCCCCTCACTTTCCTACAGAAATCGGGTAGTTTCCCCATTTACAGCGTCCAATAACCATGATATGATAACACCTGCAACGCGGAATAGCAAGCCATATTTCCCCGGAAAAGGAGGTTTCCCATGCTGCTGTTTGACATGGACGGAACGCTGATCGACTCCAACGGCATCTGGAAGGACGTGGACACGCGTTTCTTGGAGAAGCGAGGTCTGCCCTATACGCAGGAATACTATGAGGGCGTGGCCCACACCATCTTCCCGCTGGCGGCCAAATTCACAAAGGAATTCTGCCATCTGCCGGAGAGCGAAGCCGCCATCATGGCCGAGTGGATGGAGATGGCCGGCGACATTTACGCCACGGACGTAACGGAAAAGCCCGGTGTCCGCGCCTATCTGGAGCAGATGAAGAACCGCGGCGAGCGTATGGCTGTGGTCACCAGCGCGGTCCCTGTTCATTGCCGTACGGCGCTGACCCACCTGGGCCTGCTGCCCTATTTCGAGCGTATTTTCTTCGCCCAGGAGCTGGGCACCGAGAAAAAGTACCCCGCCCTCTGGGAGAAGGTCGCCGCTGCACTGGGCGTCTCCCCCGCAGACTGCACCCTGTTCGACGACTCCGTGGAGGCCATCCGCGGCGCCAAGGCCGCCGGGATGCACACCGTGGGCGTGGCAGACCCCTACTTTGCCTCCACCGCTGACGAAATGGCCCGCACCTGTGACCGTTACATCTCCAGCTTCGGCGAACTGCTTTATCCTTGACTTTTGTCGAACGATTTACTATAATTAGGGTTACGGCGCCCCATGCGCCGCTTATTATGCGCGGCTGCCCGCAGGCAGGACCGCTTGAAGGAGTTTTGTATCATGCCTGTTTATCCCATGGACATCGCTGGGCTCCACCGGGAGCTGCCTATCTGTAAGGTCACGGACGACCTGTACATCGGCGCCTTCATCTGCTTTGGCGACGCGGAGCTGACCGTAGCCTGCGCCCGTGATATGCTGGCCATGCTGGAGGCAGACAGCTACGACTATCTGTTCACCGCCGAGGCCAAGTCCATCCCCCTGATCCACGAGATGGCCCGTCAAAGCGGTGCGAAAAAGTATTTCATCGCCCGCAAGGGCCCCAAGGCGTATATGCCCGATCCCCTGCACGTGGAGGATAAATCCATCACCACCGCCGGGGTGCAGAAGCTGTATCTGGGCCGTGACGACGCCGACCTGATCCGCGGCAAGCGCATCGTTCTCATGGATGACGTGATCTCCACCGGCGGCTCCCTCCACGCCATGGAGGAGCTGGTGAAGATGGCCGGCGGTACCGTAGTGGACCGCATCGCCGTGCTGGCCGAGGGCGGTGCGGCGGACCGCGAGGACATCAAGTACCTGGGTGTCCTTCCGGTATTCAACGCCGACGGAAGCATCAAGTAAAGAGAAGCGCCTATAGGCGCTTCTCTTTTTTGTTCTCATTAGCAAAACCGCATGACCGCCGCCATCTGCCGCACATTTTTTATAGCGTGTGGGGATAGACTTTTATGATAAGTTATGGTAATATGTAGAATTAATAATACTAATGCTTTGAGTGGGAGAAAGGAGCAGTTCCATTATGGCAGTAAAAGAGAGCTATGCCGGCAAGATCAACCGGAAGCTGACAAAAAAGCTGCGGGTCATCGCCGTGGCCGCCGGCCGTGAAAAGGCCGACCTGGTGCTGAAAAACGCCACCTATGTCAACGTATTCTCCAACGAGCTGTGTCACGGCGACATCGCCGTGGCCGAGGGCCTGATCGTGGGCATGGGTGAATACAGCGGCAATACAGAGGTAGATATGGGCGGTAAGATCGTCCTCCCCGGCTTTGTGGACGCCCACATTCATCTGGAGAGTTCCCTGGTCAGTCCCACGGAGTTTGCCAAGGCGGTGCTGCCCCATGGCACCACCACCGTCATCACCGACCCCCACGAGATCGCCAACGTTATGGGCACCGATGGCATCGAGTATATGCTCCAGGCCACCGAGGACCTGCCCGTGGACGTGCGCTTTATGCTGCCCTCCTGCGTGCCGGCCACGCCGCTGGACGAGTCCGGCGCCAACCTGGACTACCGGGCTATCGACAGCTTCTATGACCATCCCCGTGTACAGGGTCTGGCCGAGATGATGAACTTCGTGGGCACCATCAACGGCGATCCCCAGGTGGTGGAGAAGATCGTGGCCAGCCAGGCCCATCACAAGAAGATCGACGGCCACGCCCCCGACCTGGTGGGCAACGACCTGAACGCCTACATCGCCGCCGGCGTGTACTCCGACCACGAGTGCCACGACCTGAACGACGCCATCGCAAAGCTCCAGCGCGGCCAGTTCATTATGATCCGCGAGGGCACCGCAGCCCGCAATCTGGAAGCGCTGGTCCCCCTACTGTGCGACAAGTATGTGGAACGCTGTATGTTCTGCACCGATGACAAGCACCCCAACGACCTGCTGGAAAAGGGTCACATCGACTACATCGTCAAAAAGGCCATCTCTCTGGGCGCCGACCCCATTACCGCCATCAAGGCCGCCTGCCACAACGCTGCCCGCTACTTCCTGCTGAACAACCGCGGCGCCATTGCACCCGGCTATCTGGCGGACTTCGTCATCATCGACGACTTTGACCACTTTAACATCGAAAAGGTCTACAAGCGCGGCGTACTGATGGTAGACCATGGCGTGGTGGCGGACTTCCCCGTCCCGGAGATCGACCCCTATCTGGTCAACCGTGCCCACGACACCTTCCACGTGGCCCCGCTGACCGCCGCCGACTTTACCGACAGCCGTCCCCACGCGGTCATCGGTATGGTCAACGGCGAGATCACCACCACCGACGGCGGCTACACCGACCGTATCGATGTGGACTATGACATTCTGAAGATCGCCGTCATCGAGCGTCATAAGAACACCCACCACATCGGTCTGGGCTACATCAAGGGCTATGGCCTGCAAAAGGGCGCCGTGGCCACCAGCATCAGCCACGACAGCCACAACATCATCGTAGTGGGTACCAATGAGGAGGACATGGCCTTCGCCGCCAACCGCATCGTACAGCAGCACGGCGGCATCACCGTAGTGGAGAATGGTCAGGTAAAGGGCGAGCTGCTGCTGGCCATCGCCGGCATCATGTCTGACGACACGCTCATAAACGTGAACCGCGACTTGGAGAACGCCAAAAAAGCTGCCTACGACCTGGGCGTGTCCACCGGTATCGACCCGTTTATGACCCTGAGCTTCATGGCCCTGCCGGTGATCCCCAGCCTGCGCATCACCACCCGCGGCGTGTTCGACGTCACCACTCAGCGCTACGTCTGATACCTGCTCCCCGCTTCGCCGGGACCTATATCCGCAAAAAAAGAAAGCCCTCGCGGGCTTTCTTTTTTTGCTCACAGCTTCAGTTCACAATCCAGGCTCATGACCGCGCTGCCACCGATACGGACGGTCACGGCGCCGTCCTTTTCATACAGAAGGCTGCGTATCTCGCTGGGCCGACTCATGTGCTCGCCCTGCAAAAACACATTCTCCCGCTCCGGCTCCACATCGCCTCGCAGGTAGAGATAATACGTCAGTGCACCGTTGCTGGTCCCGGTGGCACACTCCTCCGGGATGTCGTACAGGGGCGCGTAGTTGCTGCACCAGGCCGTCACGCCGTCCCGCCCCGGGCAGAACATATGCACGCCGGTCACATCGTACTTCCGTGACAGTTCCGTGACCACCGGTGCGTTCTGCGCTGCCCGCATGAGCGTCTCATGGTCCCGGACGGGCATCATAATATCCGCCAGACCGGTGGACACCATTCGTGGGATATATCCCTCCGGGCAGTCCGCCTCCGTCAGGCCATAGGCGGCGTACAGCGCGGCGCGCTCCGCTGCCGGGATGTCGCCGATCAGCTGCGGCGGCGCCATATCCATCCAGACAGTACCGCCCCTGACGGTGATGTTCAGCTCCCCGGCCTTTGTGTGGGCAATATGGTCGCCGTCGCCGATCTTCTCCAGCTGCCGCAGCAGGGCGAAGGACGCCACCGTGGCGTGGCCGCACAGGTCCACCTCCCCGGCGGGGGTGAAATAGCGCAGGGATACGGAGCCGTCCGGCTCCATATGTATAAAGGCCGTCTCCGAGTGCTTCATCTCCGCAGCGATCTGCCGCATGGTCTCATCAGACAGCTCCCGGTCCGGCAGTGCCACTCCCGCCTGGTTGCCGCCGAAGATCCGATTGGCAAAGGCGTCCATCACATAGAGCTTCATAGGGTATACCTCCCAGTTTTTCTTGTGGTTTTCATTATATACTCTCTTGCTCTTAACGGCAAGTATATTTGACTTCCGATGTATTTTTCGTTAGAATAGAATTGCAGCAGGTGTCTGTGTGAACGCCCGCCGCTAAAAGCGAAGAAAGGAACTTCATCGAAAATGCTCAATGAGCGAAGTCTGTTATCACAATTTCTGCATTTCGTAGCCGCTACGGTGGCATCCCTCATGGTTTTCAGCCTGTACTCCATCGTGGACGGGCTGATGGTCGCCAAGGGCGTAGGCGAATACGCCATGGCAGCGGTGAATCTGGCGGTACCGTTCACCAATGTGCTGTTCTCCATCGGCGTCATCTTCGCCGTCGGTACCAGCACCATCATCGCCATCTATCTGGGACAAAACCAAGGCGAGAAGGCCAATAGCCTGTTCTCTCAGAACATCGTGCTGCTGACGTGCGTCGGCCTGACCATCACCGTCCTCGTTTTCGTATTTCTGGAGCCGTTCGCCGTGCTGCTGGGCGCAAAGGGCGTAACGTATCAATATACCATCGATTATCTCCGGGGCCTGGCCCCTTTCGCGCTGTGCTTCATCATCTCCTATAACATGGAGGTGCTGATCAAGACCGACGGCTATCCCCGTCTGGCAATTCTGACGGTCATCACCGGCTGTCTGGCCAACTGCGTGCTGGACTATATCGCCATCTTTGTGCTGAATCTGGGCGTATGGGGCGCGGCCTTCGCCACAGGTCTTTCCCAGCTTCTGACGTGCATCATCTATCTGCGCCACTTCCTGGGCGGACACAACACCTTCCACTTTGTGAAGTTCAGGATGGACTGGGGCATCTACAAGCGGCTAATCCCGCTGGGCTTTGCCGACGGCGTAACGGAGCTGTGCAACGGCGTGATGATCTTCCTGTTCAACCGGGTCATCCTCCGGTGCCTCGGCGACGACGGACTGGTGTGCTACACCATCATCGCCTATGTGAACACCCTCATCATCAACACCATGCTGGGCATCTCGCAGGGCAGCCAGCCGCTGGTCAGCTACCACTACGGCAAGGGGGACGCGGCGGGCTACAAGAAGCTGCTGCGGTATGGCTTTACAGCGGTGGGCATCATGACGGCGGTGATCTTCGCCGGTGTGATGATCTTTGCCCCCCAGATCGCCGGGATCTTCCTCGGCGCGGAGAAGCCGGAGCTGCTGGGCAGCGCGGCCGGCGCGCTGCGGCGGTACGGTCTGTGCTATCTGCTGCTGGGCGGCAACATCCTCATGGGCGGCTTCCTGACGGCGGTGGAGCGGCCGAAGGCGGCTATTTCCATCTCCGTGGGCCGCGGCCTGCTCTTCCAGGCCGGTGCGCTGCTGCTGTTGGCGGCAGCCGTGGGCGGCACGGGCATTTGGTTTGCGCCGGTGATCTCCGAGGCGCTGTGCGCGGTAATGGCCGTGTGGTTCCTCCGGCGGTTCCTGCGGAAAACCGCGGCATAACCAACATAAAAAGTATCCCGCGGCACAGCCGCGGGATATTTTTTTGCTCTCTTTAAGGCGCCTTACGCCTGCGCGGCCTTTTCCGCCGTCATCCGCCGGATCACCTCGTCAATACGGTGGGCAACGCGGCAGAAATCCTCCGCCGTATAGCCCTTGGTGGTCATGGCGGCGGTGCCGATGCGGACGCCGCTGGTCTGGAACGGCGAGCGTTTGTCCCCGGGGACGCAGTTCTTATTCAGCGTAATACCGCAGCGGTCCAATTCCTCCTGTACCTCACGTCCGGTAAGTCCGGTATCCGTCAGATCCAGCAAAAACAGATGGTTGTCCGTGCCGCCGGTAACGACCTTGTAGCCCATGGCCATGAACTCCGCCGCCATCGCCCTGCAGTTGACCACCACACGGTGGATATACGTTCGGTACTCCGGGGTCAGCGCCTCCTCCGCAGCCACTGCCTTGCCGGCGATCACGTGCTGCAAAGGGCCGCCCTGCATACCGGGAAATACGGCGCTGTCCACCTTTTTCGCCAGCTCCGGCCGGCAGAAGATCAGTCCGCCCCGCGGGCCGCGCAGCGTCTTGTGCGTCGTGGTCGTGACCACATCTGCCAGTCCAAAGGGGCTGGGGTGCTCCCCCACCGCCACCAGCCCGGCAATGTGGGCGATGTCCGCCATGAAATACGCCCCCGCCGCCTGCGCCGCCCGGGCAAAGCGTGCAAAGTCGATGGTCCGGCTGTAGGCCGACGCTCCTGCGATGATCAGCCGCGGCTTCAGCTCCCGTGCAAGCCTCTCCATACCGTCATAGTCGATCAGGCCGTTTTCGTCCACATCGTAGGCCGCTATGTCATACAGCCTGCCGGAGGCATTTACCGGCAGTCCGTGGGACAGATGCCCACCGTTGGCCAGACTCATGGACAGGATCCGGTCTCCCGGCTGCAGCAGCGCCATATACGCCGCCAGATTGGCGGAGGTACCGCTGTGAGGCTGCACGTTCACGTGGTAGTCTGTGTGAAATACCTCCCTCCACTTGGCGATGCAGTACGTCTCCAGCTCGTCCACCACCAGGCAGCCGCCGTAGTAGCGCCCCTGATTTCCCATCTCCCGGTGGGCGGGATACCCCTCGGAATACTTATTGGTCAGGCAGCTGCCCACGGCGCGGCATACCGCCTCGCTGGTGAAATTCTCGCTGGCGATCAGTTCCACCGTTGTTTCCTGCCGCCGCTGCTCCATGGCAATATAGTCGAAAACCTTGGATGTCACACCCATCTCTCCCCACGTATTGTATTATTGCGTCAACCATTATACCACATATCGGGCCCCATGCAAGGCCTTATGTCTAAATAACCAAAATACACGAAATCACATACCTGCCCTGTAGGTTTTTTGTAAAAAACACAGAAAGGTGAAAAAAGGGTTGACAACAGCGCGTTAAGGGCGTATTATGCCACCATCCCGACAGGGAAAATCACAGAAGGAGGAAAGCCGACATGAAGCGTAACGTCACCATGATGATGTGCGAGATGTGCATGGGTATGATGTCCATGTGCATGTTTCGTCGCGCCGAAAAGGTCATCAGCTTTCCGAAAACTGTTTGACGGCTTGAAAAAAAGCCGATGTGTAAGCAG
Source organism: Vescimonas sanitatis (assembly GCF_049060325.1). NCBI lineage: Bacteria > Bacillati > Bacillota > Clostridia > Eubacteriales > Oscillospiraceae > Vescimonas > Vescimonas sanitatis. The sequence continues at coordinate 69,846 of NZ_JBMGPW010000003.1, forward strand.
ACAGCGGAGGGTCAGTGATGACCAGCCGCTGTTTTTGTTTTGCTTATGTACCGCCGTTCCGGCCGGGCGGCGGTGCTGAGATAAAATCGTAACCAACCAAGTTTAATCATTTCAAAGGAGACTGCGAACATGAAACACAACACTTTGACTAAGATCATCACCCTGGCCCTGGCCGTTGTCTTGGCCCTGAGCCTTGCTGCCTGCGGCAGCAAGACCGACGACAACAGCGGCGACGCTGCTGCCACCACCATCAAGATCGGCGTACCCAACGACACCACCAACGAAGCCCGCGCCCTGCTGCTGCTGCAGGAGAACGGCATTATCAAGCTGAAGGACGGCGTGGGCATCACCGCCACCAAGAACGACATCGTGGAGAACCCGTACAATGTGGAGATCGTGGAGGCTGAGGCCGCCCAGCTGCCCAACCTGCTGCCCGACGTGGACTACGCCGTGATCAACAGCAACTACGCCATCAACGCCGGCCTGAACCCCGTGAATGACTCCCTGCTGATCGAGGGCAGCGCCTCCGCCTACGCCAACATTCTGGCCGTCAAGGAGGGCAACGAGACCGCCCCCAAGATCCTGGCTCTGAAAGCCGCCCTGGAGAGCAAGCAGGTCGCCGACTTCATCGCTGAGAAGTACGCCGGCTCCGTGGTTTCCGTGGTGGAGAACCCCACTGACGGCTATGACGCTTCCGTGGACTATGACGCGCTGAAGGGCGAGACCATCACCGTGGCTGCTTCCCCCACGCCCCACGCCGAGATCCTGGAGGTCGCTAAGGAGATCCTGGCCGCCAAGGACATCACCCTGGACATTCAGGTGTACAACGACTATGTGGTGCCCAACACCGTGGTGGATGACGGCACCGTGACCGCCAACTACTTCCAGCACCTGCCCTATCTGGAGGACTTCAACGCCCAGAACGGCACCCACATCGCCTCCGTCGCCGCCATCCACGTGGAGCCCATGGGTCTGTACGGCGGTAAGCAGACCACGCTGGACGCGCTGAGCACCTCCGCCCAGTAACATAAAACAACAGGATTTTACCCTCCTCTCCCCCTCGCGTGTTCCCCGCCCTGCACAGGGCGGGGAACACCGCGGAGACAGGACAATGCGAAACGCCCGGTTTCTTTTCCGGAGCTCCCGCCAGGGCGCGGGGGATGCAGAAAGGAAACAGCGCGAATTAAACAGAAACGAGGAACGCCGTCGTGATAGAACTGAAACACGTAAGCAAGACATACGACTCCGGTGCCAACGGAGGCGTGGACGCATTGAAGGATGTGTCCCTGACCATTGAGGATGGAGACATCTACGGCATTATCGGTATGTCCGGCGCGGGCAAGAGCACGCTGGTGCGCTGCATCAACCTGCTGGAGCGCCCCACAAAAGGCGAGATCATCGTGGACGGCCAGCGGCTGGACACCATGACCCCCGCCCAGCTGCGCGCCGCCCGTCGGAATATCACTATGATCTTCCAGCACTTCAACCTGCTCATGCAGCGCACCTGCCTGCGTAACGTCTGCTTCCCCATGGAGATCTCCGGTGTAAAGCGGGCCGACGCGGAAAAGCGCGGGCGCGAGCTGCTGGAGCTGGTTGGCCTGCCTGACAAGGCGGATGCCTATCCCGCCCAGCTGTCCGGCGGCCAGCAGCAGCGCGTGGCCATTGCCCGTGCCCTGGCCACCGACCCCAAGGTGCTGCTGTGCGACGAGGCCACCAGCGCCCTGGACCCCAAGACCACCCGGCAGATACTGGAGCTGATCCGGGACATCAACCAAAAGCTGAACATCACCGTGGTCATCATCACCCATCAGATGAGCGTGGTGAAGGAGGTCTGCTCCCATGTGGCTATCCTGGACGACGGCTGTGTGGCCGAATCCGGCATGGTGGGCACTGTCTTCGCCGCACCCAAGTCTGAAGCCGGCCGCCGTCTGGTATTCCCCGGCGGCGCGGACGCACAGGTATACAACCCCCAGGACGAAAAGCTGGTCCGCCTGGTGTTCAAGGACAGCAAGACCACCAGTATTCCCCTCATTGCCCGGCTGGCGGCAGAGGAGGGCGTCTTCTGCAACGTGATCTCCGCCAGTACCCAAAAGCTGTCCGAAACGGTATACGGCAGCATGATGCTGGGCATCCCCAGCGCACAGTACGATAAGGCCGTGGCCTTTATCCACAATGTTGCCAATGTTCAGGTCGAGGAGGTGGACCACCATGTACAGTAATCTGTTCTCCGCCCAGTCCGTACAGGATCTGATGAGCGTGCTGCCCTCTCTGCCCTTTGCCATCTGGGAGACGTTCTACGTCACCGTGGTCAGCACGGCGCTGTCGCTGGTGCTTGGCCTGCCCCTGGGCGTGCTGCTGGTGGCCGGCGAGAAAAACGGCGTCCTGCCCCTGCCCCGCTGGCTCATGCAGGTCATCAACGTCATCATCAATCTGCTGCGCTCCATCCCCTTCCTGATCCTGATGATCATGGTATTCCCTCTCTCCCGTCTGCTCATCGGCACCGCCGTGGGCACCACGGCCACCATCGTTCCGCTGGTGGCGGCGGCGTTCCCCTTTGTGGCACGTCTGGTGGAGAGCAGTCTCCGCGAGGTGGATGGTAATATCATTGAGGCCGCCCAGAGCATGGGCGCCACCCCCATGCAGATCATCTGCAAGGTGATGATCCCCGAGAGCGTTCCCTCCCTGATCCAGAATGTCACCATCGCGCTGACCACCATTCTGGGCTACTCCGCCATGAGCGGCATTATCGGCGGCGGCGGCCTGGGCAAGATCGCCATCGACTACGGCTACTATCGCTATAAGTACCTGGTAATGCTGGTGGCGGTGGTCATTCTGATCCTGTTGGTGCAGCTGTTCCAAAGCGTGGGCACCTGGCTCAGCAAGCGGTGCGACAAGCGTTTGAAGCACTAATCCCGTCTTCTGTTCCCTTCGGCTTTCGCCGAAGGGAATATTTTTTCCGCCGCCCCATTTTTCACCTTGACATTTCTCCCGAAATCGTGTATGATATTCAAGGTTGTAAAGGCATATAACTTTACAGAAGGAGGCCACACCGTGAAAAACCAGACATACCGCATGACCATGCTGTTCGATTTTTACGGCGATATCCTGACCCCACGGCAGCGTGAGCTGTTCGACCTGTATTATAATGAGGACCTGTCCCTGGCAGAGATCGCGGAGAACTGCGGCATTTCCCGGCAGGGCGTACGGGACGTGATCGTCCGCGCGGAGAACGCTATGACCGAACTGGAGGACAAGACCGGCCTGGTCCGCCGCTTTTTGCAGATGCAGCAGCACGTGGACCGTATCATCACCGCTGCCGGAGACATTAAAACCATCAACTACCGGCAGTACGAAAATCCCCGGTTAGAGGAATTGGCGGAGACGATCTTGGACGCTGCCGCCGCCCTGAAGGAGTAACGACCCATGGCATTTGAGGGACTTAGCGAAAAACTGAACGGCGTATTCAAGCGCCTGCGCGGTAAGGGCCGCCTTACCGAAGCCGATGTCCGCGAGGGTATGCGCGAGGTGCGTCTGGCCCTGTTGGAGGCCGACGTCAGCTATAAGGTCGTCAAGGACTTCGTGGCGGACGTCACCGAAAAGTGCGTCGGCACCGATGTGCTGGACAGCCTGACCCCCGCCCAGCAGATCATCAAGATCGTAAACCAGGAGCTGACGGCGCTGATGGGCGGCACCAACGCCCGCCTGACCACCGCCTCCAAGGGTCCCACCGTTGTGATGATGGTAGGTCTGCAGGGCGCCGGCAAGACCACAAACGGCGCCAAGCTGGCAGGGCTCATGCGCCGCAGCTTCGGCAAGCGCCCTCTGCTGGTGGCCTGCGACGTGTACCGTCCCGCCGCCATCAACCAGCTGCAGGTGGTGGGCAAGCAGCTGGACATCCCCGTCTTCGAGATGGGGCAGATCGACCCGGTGACCATCGCCAAGGAGGCGGTGAAGTACGCCGCTGACCACGGCCACGACATCGTCTTTCTGGACACCGCCGGCCGTCTGCATATCGACGAGGCGCTGATGGACGAACTGAAGGCCGTCAAGGCCGCCGTCCATCCCAACGAGATACTCCTTGTGGTGGACGCCATGACCGGCCAGGACGCGGTCAACGCCGCCAAGGCCTTTGACGACGCGCTGGGCATCGACGGCGTACTGCTGACCAAGCTGGACGGCGACGCCCGCGGCGGTGCTGCCCTGTCCATCCGGGCCGTCACCGGTAAGCCCATCAAGTTCGTGGGTACCGGCGAAAAGCTGGACATGATCGAGCCCTTCCACCCCGACCGCATGGCCGGGCGGATACTGGGCATGGGCGATATGCTCACCTTCATTGAGAAGGCCGAGCAGCAGTATGACGAAAAACAGGCGAAAAAGCTGGAGGAAAAGCTCCGCAAGAACCGCCTGACCCTCACCGACTATCTGGATCAGATGGAGCAGCTGCAAAGCATGGGTGACCTGAACCAGATCGCCGATATGCTCCCCGGCGGCATGGCTAAGGGCTTCGACCCCAGCCAGATCGACGAGAAGCAGATGGCCCACAACAAGGCCATCATCCAGTCCATGACCCCGCTGGAACGCGAAAATCCGCAGATCCTCAACGCCAGCCGCAAAAAGCGCATTGCCGCCGGCTGCGGCCTGGAGGTGGTGGATGTCAACCGCCTGCTGAAATCCTTTGAGATGCTGCAGCAGATGACCAAAGCCATGACCAAGGGCGGCGGTATGCGCGGCCTGGGCGGCATGATGGGCGGCTTCGGCGGCAAGGTGGCCAAAGGCGCCATGCACGGTTTTGGCCGAAAAAAACGGTTGAAATAAAGTTAAAAAAAGTAGAAAAAGTGTGTAAGTGCAGTCGCATTTAACAGATATAAAACATTTAATTTACATGGAGGAACACAACAATGGTTAAAATTCGTCTGAGAAGAATGGGCGCTAAGAAGGCCCCCTATTACCGCGTCGTCGTCGCCGATTCCCGCTATCCCCGCGACGGCCGCTTCATCGAGGAGATCGGCACCTATGATCCCACTGTCTCCCCCGCCAAGATCAGTATCGACGCTGACCGCGCCCGCGAGTGGATCAAGACCGGTGCTCAGCCCACCGATACCGTTCGCGCCCTGCTGAAGAAGGTCGACGTACTGTAAGTCGGGAGTGCGCCATGAAGGATCTGCTGCTGTATATCGCGCAGAACCTTGTGGAGCACCCGGAGCAGGTCAGCGTGACCGAGGTGGAAAACGGTGACGAGCTGACGCTTCAGCTTCGCGTCGCGCCGGAGGACATGGGCAAGGTCATCGGACGTCAGGGCCGTATCGCCAAGGAGATACGCACCGTGATCCGTTCCTACGCCCAGCGCACCGGTGCCAAGGTGTCTGTGGATATCGTTGATTAAAAAAGGAGCACCCGGCAGGGTGCTCTCTTTTTGCCCGCTGGCCGGGGCAAAAAAGAAAGCCCTTTCGGGCTTTCTTTTTTTGCTCTCAGTGACGCTTTTTAGCGGTCCACGCCATGCCGGTCACGGACAGGACAGCCGTCACGGCGTAGATGCCCATGCCCGCGTCAAAGGTCTTGGGCGAGTCGGTCTTGCTGTCAGTAGTGGTAGTAGAGTTGTAGTAGTAGCGCGGCGGGGTCTGCAGCACGGTAATACCCTCTCTGACAGCGTTGGACACGACCTGGGAATCATTAGCGACCACATTGTCTGCCTTTACACCCTTGGTAGTATCCACCGTAGAGGGAATCGTGTTGTTCTCCATTTTAATGACGATTTTGGGGGTATCCGTTCCCGAATCCAGAGAGCCACCGTTTGCCTTTACATCATCATACAGCAGATAGCCGGTACCTGTGATGGTGTTGTTACTGATGCTAATATCCGGTGTGCCGCCAGTCTCCAAAGCAACTTTGTGGATCGTAAATGCATTACTTCCATTAAGAGTCAGATCATTGTTCTTGATTTCGATTTTGCCTACACGGCTTATCTGCACGCAGGAATAACCAGGTGCCACAGAAATCGTATTGTTGCTGACCGTGGCCTGTGCGGTGTTCTGGTCAACATTTACACCACGCTCATAGCCGGAGATTGTATTCCCACTGATGTTGATATTCAGAGATTCGGTAGCGCTTCCCTGTACATGAATAGCAGTAGCGCCACTGGTACCAGTACCATCCAGTGTGCTGTTGGTCACAGCATACTTGCCGCCCACATTGTTGTAGTTATAAATTCTAAGCCCCTTGACCGTACAATTGTTCACACTAAAATCAAGCGCCTCAAAATAAGACTGTGTCGCCCACAATCCGTTGGGCGCACTTCCCGTGATGGTCAGATTCTCAAAGCTGATAGAGGTGGTCACCGTCTCACCCCACCACTCGTAAGGCAGAGTGATATTGGAATTGACCGTCAACGTTGCGCCCCTGTTCTCATCTGCACCCGCAAACTTAAAATTGATAAAATGGAGGTCATTGCCGTAATGCGATGCCTTTCTGCCCATGGTCAGCAAATTCGGGCAGCTTGTCTCATCATAGGTCACATTCCCGGAAATCTTATACGTGATGGTCGCGTTGCCGTCGCTATCCACATCTGTGAATACCGCTTTGAACGCCTCGACAGATTTTGCCGTCCCCTGCCCCAGTACATCAGTATCGCAAACAGACTCAATCACAGGTTTAAGCGCAGCGTATGCAGCTTCAAACGTTGCGAACTCATTGTCATCCTTGTCGTTGTACTTGATTCCATGCACAACAACCTTCCCCGTATCCTCCGCCCAGCTGACGCTGCACAGGCCCAGCGCCATGACCAGCGCCAGAATGGTTGCTAACAATTTCTTCATGTCTCATACCCCGTTTGTTTTAGATTTCCGTAGGTGCACTCGTTTTAATAACCATTAAAACGTAAATGCAGAGGTACCTCTGCGGATAGTCAGATTATAGCACAGTCTCACCGTTTGTCCAGCCTTTTTATGGAAATTTTACATATTTTTTCTGTTACCGGGAATGGAAAACGGGAGAATTTGACAGAAAATGGGAATTGGGGGGCTGCGCGAAAGAGGAGCCCCCAAACGGGTGCTCCTCTTTATGTCTCTCACGCAAAATAGCCCTTGATCTCCATCACGGCCGTTACGATGCAGAACAGGCCGAAGGCCAGGATCAGCGTGCCGCCCAGCTTCTTTTTCTGCTTCACCTGGAACATCATGATACCCACCATGATCATGGACAAGCCCAGCAGCACCATGGACAGGCCGGGGATGTACAGCACGTTCATCTTCCGCAGCAGCCACAGCAGCAGGGCCAGGACCAGCAGCACGATGGATATGTTTTTCTTCGTATTCATGGACATTGGCGTTTCTCTCCTCCCTTGGGACGCGGCGCGCCCACTGGTTTGATTGTAGCGGAAAAGCGGACAGAATACAAGGGCAATTTACCGCCCCAGCAGCACTTTCGCCTTGAGGATCGCCGCCACGGTCTTGGCATCGGTCAGCTCGCCGGACATACACAGCTCCACCGCCTCGTCGAAGGGCACGCGCACCGTCTCCAAAAACTCGTCCGCGTCCGGGTGCGTCTCGCCGAAGGTCAGCTCACAGGCCAGGAACAGGTACAGCGTCTCGCCATAGCAGCCGGGAGAAGCGATCAGCGCCCCCAGGTCCGTCCATGCCTCCGCCGTGGCCCCGATCTCCTCCTTCAGCTCCCGCTGGGCCGTGACGAAGGGGTCCTCGCCCGGCTCCCGTTTGCCGGCGGGTATCTCCGTCAGCACCCGGGAAAAGGCGTAGCGGTACTGCTTCACCAGCAGCACGTCGTCGCCGTCCAGGGCCAGAATGCCCACGCCGCCGGGGTGCTCCACCACCTCGCGGACCCCCTCCTTCCCGTTGGGCAGGCGTACCCTGTCCTCCCGCACGCGCAGGATGCGGCCGCGGTAGACCTCACGGCTCTCCAGCGTTTTCTCAGTCATATCCATAGAAGCGTCTCCCTTCGTTTTTTGCCCCAGTATAGCACAGAAAGTTCAAAATTACCACCCCTCTATCCCCCTTGCGCGATGCGAGAAAATATGGTATACTATCGTTCACGTTACCGGAAGGAGGTGTCTCCATGGACAAGTCCGGCACCAAGACCATCGCCCAGAACCGCAAGGCGTACCACGACTACTTCGTGGAGGACCGCTACGAGGCCGGCATCGAGCTGTTCGGCACGGAGGTCAAGTCCGTCCGCGCCGGCACCCTGAACCTGAAGGACGCCTTCTGCGTGGCCAAGGACGGCGAGGTGTACGCCTACAGCTTTCACATCTCCCCCTACGACCACGGCAACATCTTCAACCGCGACCCGGACCGGCCCAAGCGGCTGCTGCTGCACAAGCGGGAAATACGGAAGCTCCACGACCTACAGAAGCAGGAGGGCTATGCGCTGATACCGCTGTCGGTATATTTCAAGAATTCCCGGGTGAAGGTGGAGCTGGGCCTGTGCAAGGGCAAGAAGACCTACGACAAGCGGGAGGCCGTGGCCAAGCGGGACGCCAAGCGGGAGATGGACCGCGCCATGCGGGAGAAAAACCGCGGGTATTGAATGGTATGACATTGCGCGGGAAGTGCGCATATTCTTATGACAAAGTGAGGGAAACGGAATGGCAAATCCTATCGTGACTTTTGAAATGCAGGACGGCGGCAAGATCGTTGCCGAGTTGTATCCCGACATCGCGCCCCAGAGCGTGTACAATTTCATCGCCCTGGCCAACGCCGGGTACTACGACGGGCTGATCTTCCACCGGGTCATCCCCGGCTTTATGATCCAGGGCGGCTGCCCCGACGGAACCGGCATGGGCGGCCCGGGGTACTGCATCAAGGGCGAGTTCGCCGCCAACGGTGTGCAGAACGACCTGCGCCACACCCGCGGTGTGCTGAGCATGGCCCGGGCGCAGCCCATGGACAGCGCCGGCAGCCAGTTCTTTATCATGCACAAGGACGCGCCCCATCTGGACGGGCAGTACGCCGCCTTCGGCTGCGTGATGGACGGCATGGACGTGGTGGACCGCATCGCCAACCAGCCCCGGAACATGATGACCAACAAGCCCAAGAAGGACCAGGTCATGGCGAAGGTCACCGTGGACACCCAGGGCGTGACGTATCCGGAGCCGGAGAAGCTGGCCGATCCCTTCGGAAGATAAGTTTTCTGCGCGGGGGAGGCTCCCCCTCCCCCACACATATGTAAATATTCCCATGGGTTGTGTGCACAGCGCGCAAAAACCTTATGGGCTGTACTGTTTCCCAGTATCGCACAATGCGCAAGTCCCTCACGGACTACGCTGTTCCCCAGTGTCGCACAATGCGCAAGTCCCTCGCGGACTACGCTGTTCCCCAGTATCGCACAATGCGCAAGTCCCTCACGGACTACGCTGTTCCCCAGTATCGCACAACGCGAAAACCCCTCATGGGGCTGCACCGATTTTCCCCGGGTATTGGAACAATACCCAAAAAATCTCCAATATGGGGCTGCACCGGTTTCGACGGGGGTGTGGAGGCTGGATAAGCGGGCGGCGGCGCCTGACCGCCATAAAACGGGCAACTTAAAAATTAACTGACAACAATCGTATTGCTGTCGCTGCCTAACTAAAGGCAGCCGTCTGAACCGGAGAGGCCGCAGGCCGGGGAAGGCGTCGTTTATGCGGCGGACGTGCGGCGGGTAAGAGTTGCCCCGCCCATGCATTATGACTCTACTGAACCGCGCAGTCTGTCAGGTGTCTGCGCGGAGAGGGAATGCTGAAACCTGACTGCGCCCGGAGAAAGTCTTGTCAAAGCGCTTTCGGACAGGGGTTCGACTCCCCTCAGCTCCACCACAAGTCAAAAAATCCGAACATTATCATCAATGGTGATACGTTCGGATTTTTGATTTTTATGAGTTGTTTTATAATTTAGAAATTACTGTGGTTTGTAGCATATTCTCGGCCTCCTCCAAGCCTTGCATCACTTCCGCCATGATGCGAGTGGCCAAGATAAATCCTGAACTGAACGCTTCACCCTCAGTAATGCAGGACAGTTCACTTGTGCAGTCCTTGAATTTTTCAAAGGTTTCTTTTTGTTTCATTGTCAGACTTGAGTTCAGGTCTCCCTCGTTTTTGCATATCAACTTAACTTAACGAGTTTGCCACCCTCGTTTCTCAAAGAAACAGTTGATATTATCAATCAAACGATTTATAATGTCAACTGTGATAATAGTTGTATGGAGGCTTATTATGACTACTTCTGAACAGATACGAGTTCTTTGTGTGCGTTCTGGCGTAAGTTTGTCAGAATTGGCAAGAAGAATAAATCAAACACCACAAAATTTCAGTGTTAAACTTAAGAGAAATACGGTTACACAAGATGAGCTAAATCAAATTGCTAATGTGCTCAATGTGAAATATGAACAGTATTTTGTTTTAGCTAATGGAGATCAGGTTCGATAAATAAAGAGAAGGTGAAAAAATGGATACAAACATTATTTATAATATAGATTGCGTCGCCGGAATGAATCAAATGATAGATGAGGCGTCTATAGACCTTATCATCGCGGATCCACCATATTTTAAGGTTATCGGCGAAAAATGGGATTATCTTTGGAGAACAGAAGAAGACTATCTTGAATGGTCAGAAAAATGGATTGCAGAAGCTGCCCGTGTTTTAAGAATGGGCGGCAGTTTCTATTTGTTTGGTTATTTTAGAATGTTAAGTAGATTGTTGCCTATTTTAGAAAAGTATGGTTTTGAACTTAGACAACAAATAGTATTAAATAAAGGCATGCAAGCTGTATCTGGGCGAGCAACTAAAAATTATCGAATGTTCCCTAATGTGACCGAAAGTATTTTATTTTTATGTAAAGATCCCAAACCTTTTGCAAAATCCTTTTTAAAGCAAAGGCAAAAAGAATTAGGTTATTCCGCAAAACAAATCAATGAGATGTTGGGTGTCAAATCAAACGGTGGCGGTATGTGGAGTATTTATACAGGCAAAAATGTTTGCGAGCAATTACCCACTGAAGAATTGTGGGACAAATTGCAAACAATTCTTGAATTTAACATTCCATACGATAAGATTAGTCAAACATATCATGCACAAATGGGGTTAACAGATGTATGGGATGATGTGAATTTTTATGAAGAAAAAGACCGCATCCATCCTACCCAAAAACCACAAAAACTGCTTGCAAGACTAATTCTTGCAAGCAGTGATGAGGACGATATTGTTTTAGATCCATTTATGGGTGGAGGTTCAACAGCCTTGGCTTGTATTAAGAACAAGCGTAATTATATTGGATTTGAAATAGAACAAGAGTATTACGAAAAGTCGTTAGAACGATTAGCATGTAGACAGATGACGCTATTATAATTATCTTAAATCGATAAACTGTGAGCGTAACGATAGTGGTATATCTGCTTTTTTCAAAACGATTTTAGGCAAATATATTTCATCCGCGAATTTGTTGCATAGATCGGCATTGGTTATATTATTAGTTTTTCTTATGTCTTCTAATAATTGCAATAGCTTTTCTTTATTTAATCCATTAACACGAGCAGATGGGCTGTATTTTTTAATAACATTTTTAATGTTAGCTACACTTATGGTAGTTGATCCAGAATATGAACTTAAAGGAAGTAGTACATCTGAATAAGTATTGTTTTTGGATGGGAATACATCGGTGATTATATTGCCATCATTTGTGATTTTTGATCTGTAAATCAAAGTTGGTTCTGTTAATGCGAATTTTAGCATATGAGGCCACATGTTAAACGGTGCTTTAGATGTTGACTGTGAACGAATATTGAGATAATAGTCAATCATACAGTACGCAAACCCTTTACTCTTTGGGTCAACTTCCCATATTGATGCAATAATGTCGTTGTTGTTGCTATCATATATGGATTCGAATTCAAAAAGAACAAAGTAATATCTGTAAGGATCCAATAACTTTGCAAACTCGTCATTGTTTCGGATTGCTATTAACCACTTCGAATCATCTTTCCTATTAATGCTTGTAGAGCCGCATACAGCACATTCCGTTTCTAAGCTTGAAACAACTGCACCACAAGCATTACAAGACCCTAATTGATCGACTCTATAACAAGTTTTAATTTCACCATGTCTTTCATCATCTATAACTAAATCATAACCACGAGCACCAGATTTTCCGCCAGGATATCCTGTTACGACACTCACCAAATGCTGACCAACATATCCCATACGTGCCTGAGGCGTTTGTTGAGTTATTTTTGACCATGCATTAACTTTTGCTCTTAAATCAATATATAAATCTTTGATCAAGGCTTCAGAAGCTTCTATCGTTCCTAAAGTATAATTTAGCATAAAACCACTCCTTCAAATATATTTCCATTTTGTTCTAACACATTTCGACGTTTTTTACAATAGTTTATTGGAGGTGATGCAATGTACTTTAAATACCTGTCGGCTGCGTTTGGCAGCGCCATGATCACATCGGTCTATTCGGCCAGTACCACGGGCCGCAGGGAACGGCGGCATTGGCGGTCGTCGCTCCGGTCTGGAACATCATCTACAGTCTTGGCCTTTTGATGGGCATCGGCGGCAGCGTGATTTTCAGTACAAAGCGCGGCAGCGAGAAATGCGACGGGAGTGAGAACCAGTATTTCACATCGGCCGTGATCGGCGCAGTGATCTTATCCATTCTGGCATGGATCGGGGCCATATGCTTCGAGCGCCCCATCCTGACCTTCTTCGGAGCGGATGGCTCCTACCATTGTCCGCACCTATGCGTTATCCTTCCTGCTGCTGCCGTTCAACATCTTCTCGACCTATTATTTCCAGGCGATCATGAAGCCGAAGGCAGCGTTCGTTGTTTCTGTGGCACGGGGACTTGTCATCAGCGGCATTTTGATCATGGTTCTTCCTGCGCTGGTCAACGCCGATGCGATCTGGTTTGCAATGCCAGTCACGGAGCTGCTGGTCATGCTTTACGGCGCTTCGATGATCCGCAAATACACAAGGGCTTTGCCGGGAGGTACCACTTATGCAGATACCCGCCATTGAAAGCAATGCACCCTCGCTGATCTGAAGCTGCTCACTTAATAGGCCGCCCTGCACGCAGCGCCTCCCTTGCGGTATGGGTACGTGTTCGAATCTATTTGTGCCATGATAAGATAACAGCAAAAACAAAACCACCCTAACGGGTGGTTTTGCTTTTGCTGGGGCTACTTCATTCGGCCGTCGCCGGCCATGAGGGCGGTCATCTCCTCGATGCGCTCCAGTGGGAACGGCGGCTCACACAGGGGCCTCATGGCGATGGACATGAGCTTCATGGGATCGTCGTCCGCCGCCACACGGTTGGAGCTGAGCGTTCCGCAGCGCTTGCAGCGGTGTATGATCGCCCACTCGCCGCCCCTGCGTACCCAGACCGCCACCGGCTCCATAATACCGCTGCAGTCAGAGGCCCGGTCGCCAGGCTCGATGTCTACATGCAGGCTGGAAAGGCAGTTGGGGCAGTGGTTACGGTGGTCGCTGCCGGCATTCTGCGGTGTGCAGAGTCGGCCGCAGACTTTGCAGGTGAAGGTGTCATTGCAGGGATGGGTCTTGTAGTAGCCTTTTTCAAAGGTCTTCCGCTTGTTTTCGCGGTTCATGGTGTTTCCTCCTGAAGATGTGTTTTCATGCTCCGGGAGGAATGGCGTGCATATCGCCATCGATTGACAAGGGCAGGCGTGTTTGCTCTTGTCAATCGATGGCTGCCAGACCTCCCGGTCAGGCCACACGCTCCAGTGTCAGGGTATTGAGTTTCAAACGTGTCTCCTTAATAAAATGTGTATTGCGCCCTGCGGGCACTGACGACAGGGTACTCTCCGCGCCGCCGTTTGTCAAGATCCTACGCGTGCCTGAACACCTTTTTCTCCAACGCAAAGATGCGCGGACTGAAGGTGTCCGGCTCCATCGTATCATACGTCTCGCGGTAGATCTCCATACGGCTGTCCACCGCGTCGATCAGGCTCAGCAGCTCCGCCTCGGCGCACAGAGGGCGCACCGCCGCGCCGAACTCCGGTTCACCGTGGTGAGAGAGGATCAGGTGCTGCAGCAGCACGGATTTCTCCTCCGGCACGCCCAGGCGGGAGGCAGTCTCCGCCGCGTCCTGCGCTCCCATGACCAGGTGCCCCAGCAGCTGCCCCTTAATGGAGTAATCCGTGGCCAGACCCAGCTGCGAAAACACGAACTCCTGCGCCTTCGCCATATCGTGGAGCAGCGTGCCCGTCAGCAGCAGGCTGCGGTCGATCGTCTCCGGGTACATTCCCGCCAGGAAGTCCGCGATCTTCACCATGTTGGCGGTGTGCATCAGCAGGCCACCCAGAAAAGCATGGTGTACGCTCTTGGCGGCGGGGATGGACGCAAGCGTCTCCCCGTGAGCCTCCAGCATGGCCTCGGCCACGGCACGGTAGTCCGGGTCCGTAATGGAGGCCGCCGCACGGCGCAGATCCTCCATCGCCGCACCGCAGTCGATGGGGGCTGTGGGCACCAGGTCGGACACATCCACCGGATCCTCCTGGGCCGCCTGACGGATACGCGCGGCGGTGAACTGCGCGGTGCCCCGATACTCACCCACGGTACCCCGCACCTTGACCACGGTGCCCTCGTTGGCGGCGGTCAGCGGCCCGGGATAGTCCCAGACCTTCAGCTCCATCGTGCCGGTACGGTCGCTGAGCGCTCCGGTCAGGAATGGCTTGCCGTTGGCCGCCACCTTGGGGGTGGCGGTTTTCAAGATGTAAAAGCCCTCGACCTCGTCGCCGGGGGTCATGGCTTGGATGGTTTTGTTGTACTCCATGGCGATTCTCCTCCCCTGTTTTTGCGTTGTGGATATGATACCACATTTGCCAAAGGGGGGCAAGGGGACGGGCGGTTTTCGGCGGAAATCCGAAAACGCTTCCGGCAAACAAAAAATTTGTTTGCCCCAAGGTATTTGGCTTTTGGTTCCCGGCGGGAAACGCCGGAAAAAGCACCCATCGTTAAAGGTTTTTACAAGTTTCATTTTTTGACACGTCTTAACACGGTTCGACAATTTATTTATGACAAATTTATGTATTGCGCGGAAAGATTAACGTGCATTTTATTAAACCGATGTTATAATCTGTACATGGTTTCAAGAGGCGATCCGGACACCTCGAAAAACAATTTCACTGCACAAAGGAGAGTGTGTTTCTGTGCTGACATTCATTATCGGTCTGGTCATCCTGATCGGCGGCGCAGCCCTCTACGGTCGTTTCTGCGAAAAGGTCTTTGGACCCGACGACCGCAAGACGCCCGCCTACACCAAGGAGGACGGCGTTGACTTCGTTCCCATGCGCGGCTGGAAAAATAGCCTCATCAACCTGCTGAACATCGCAGGCACCGGTCCTATCCTCGGGCCGATCCAGGGCATCCTGTTTGGGCCCATCGCGTTTTTGACCATCCCCATCGGCAACGTCATCGGCGGCGCCATGCACGACTATTTCTCCGGCATGATCTGCCTGCGCGACGGCGGCACCCAGATGCCTGAGATGATCCGCCGGTACTCCACCAAGGGTATCTATAAGTTCTACAACGTGTTCGTGTGCGTGCTGCTGCTGCTGGTGGGCGCTGTGTTCATCTACACCCCCGGCGACATCGCCGCCACGCAGCTCTTTGGCTTTGACGGCAAGGCTACCTCCGTCTCCACGTGGGTCATCTACGGTGTCATCTTCCTGTATTATCTGATCGCCACCGTGTTCCCCATCGACGCCATCATCGGCAAGATCTACCCCATCTTCGGCGGTATCCTGCTGTTCTCCGCCATCGGCATCTTCATCGGCATCTTCGTCACCGGTATGCCCCTGATGAACATCTGGGACAGCTGGGCTGCTCCCGTGCTGAGCCTCACCGGTGCTGACGGCACCGTGGGTACGTTCACCTACGCGGACTACTTCTCCACCAAGCACTTCCTGCCCATCTTCTTCGTGACCGTGGCCTGCGGTATTCTGTCCGGCTTCCACTCCACCCAGACCGCTATCATCTCCCGTACCATGAAGAGCGAGCGTCAGGGCCGCAACACCTTCTACAACATGATGGTGCTGGAGGGCTTCATCGCCATGGTCTGGGCTGCCGGTGCTATGGGCGTGTACAACCTGGCGCTGCAGGAGCCCAATGCTGGACTGGCTACCGGCACCGTGGGCGTGGTGTGCAAGTACCTGCTGGGTCATGTGGGCGGCATCATCGCCCTGCTGGGCGTCATCGTGCTGCCCATCACCTCCGGTGATACGGCACTGCGCGCCCTGCGCCTGAGCCTGTCTGAGACGCTGCACATCGACCAGTCCACCAACGGCAAGCGCATCAAGCTGGCTGTGCCCATCTTCGCGCTGGTCATCGCCATCCTCGTGTTCGCCAAGACCAATGCCGACGGCTTCAACATTCTGTGGCGTTACTTCGCATGGGCCAACCAGACGCTGTCCCTGTTTGCCTTCCTGTGCATCACCGCGTGGATGTTCGAGAACGGCAAGGGCAAGTGGGCTTGGATCCCCATGATCCCCGGCTGCTTCTACACCTTCATCTGCGTGACCTACATCGCCAACGCCCACATCGGCTTCAACATCCCCTGGACGCCCGCCTACATCATCGGTGTGGTGTGCGCCATCGCCTATGTGGTGGGCTGCTGCGTGTACGGCAAGAAGCGCGCTGCCAGACTGCTGGCTAAGTAAGTTCTCTCCTCTCCTCAAATCGGTATAGCAAATAACGTACAAAACATGAGGGACGGCCTACGCCGTCCCTTGTGTTTTTTTCTCCCGGCTGGTATAATCCCCTTATCAAAACGAAGGGAGTGCGCTCCATGAAACGCTGTCTTGTCCTCTCCGACTCATTCAAAGGCACGCTGTCCTCCCCGGGCATCTGCCGCATCGCCCGCAGTCTCCATATCCCCGGCTGGCACATCGACGCCCTGCCGGTGGCCGATGGCGGCGAGGGCACCACAGACTGCTTTCTGGATGCCTGCGGCGGACAGCGTATCGCCCTTCCCGTGTCCGGTCCCTTTGGCGGCACTATCGATGGCTTCTACGGCCTGCTGCCAGAGGGGACAGCGGTGGTGGAGTGCGCCGCAGCAGCGGGCCTGCACCAGGCCGAGGGCTGTCCCGACCCGGAGACGGCCACCACCTACGGTGTGGGACAGCTTCTGGCCCACGCGCTGGATCACGGCGCAAAGCGCCTGATCCTGGGTCTGGGCGGCAGCTGCACCAACGACGGCGGCTGCGGTGCGGCTGCAGCGCTTGGCGTGCGGTTTCTCGACGGTGCGGGGCGCGCCTTCGTTCCCACCGGCGGCACGCTGGCGGACATCGAGGCTATCGACCTGTCCGGGCGGCATCCCGGCCTGCGGCCCGGTGTGCTGACGGTCATGTGCGACATCGACAACCCCCTGTACGGCGAAACCGGCGCGGCGTACATCTTCGCTCCGCAGAAGGGGGCGAACGATGCCTGCGTGCAGCGACTGGACGCGGGACTTCGGCATCTCGCCGCGGTGCTGCATGCACAGCTGGGTGCGGAGGTGGATACCCTCCCCGGCGGCGGTGCCGCCGGCGGCTTCGGCGCGGGCTGCGCTGCGCTGTTGTGCGGCGCCCTGCGCTCCGGTATCACGACGGTGCTGGACACCGTGGACTTCGACCGCCGTGCAGTGGGCTGCGACCTGGTGGTCACCGGCGAGGGTTCCTTTGATGCCCAAAGCCTGGGCGGCAAGGCCATCAGCGGCGTGGCAGGCCGGTGTCAGAAGCTGCGTGTCCCCGCCGCCGTGCTGGCCGGGCGTGTGGCACTGACACCGGAACAATGGGCACCGCTGGATCTGCGGGCCGTCCGCAGTATCAACCCCGCCGGGGCGACCCTTGAGGACGCCCGGGCCAACGCCGCCGCCTATTACCGGACGGCACTGGAAACGCTGCTGAAGGAGTGGAAGTGATATGGCACAGGTCATTGAGATACACGACTTTTCCGACCCGGCGCTGGACGTCTACGCCCGGGCCACGGAAAACCAGCTGGTCAACCGGGCCGACCCGGCCAACGCCCTGTTCATCGCCGAGAGCCCGCTGGTCATCGGCCGTGCACTGGACGCCGGGTGCGTACCGGTGTCGTTCCTGATGGAGCCGCAGCACATCACCGGCAAAGGCGCCGAGATACTGGGTCGCTGTGACCCGGACCTCCCCGTCTATACCGCCTCCCTGGAGGTGCTGACGCAGCTCACCGGCTTCCACCTGACCCGCGGGATGCTGTGCGCCATGCGTCGTCCGCCCCTGCCCTCTGTGGCGGAGGTCTGCGCCAGGGCGCGGCGCATCGCCGTACTGGAAAACGTGATGAACCCCACCAACGTGGGTGCCATTTTCCGCTGCGCGGCCGCCCTGGGCATGGACGCCGTCCTGCTGACCACAGAGGGCAGCGACCCCCTGTACCGCCGGGCTTCCCGGGTAAGCATGGGTAATGTATTCCTGGTGCCATGGACCTATCTGCCGGAGGGCGACTGGACGGCGGCACTGCACGATCTGGGCTTCACCACCGCGGCCATGGCCCTGCGGGAGGACTCCCTGCGGTTGGATGACCCACGCCTGTTGTCAGCGGAGAGGCTGGCGGTGGTGCTGGGCACCGAGGGCGACGGGCTGGCCGACGGCACCATCGCCCACTGCGACCACACGGTGATGATCCCCATGACCCACGGGGTGGACAGCCTGAATGTAGCTGCCGCGGCTGCCGTAGCCTTCTACCAGTTGGGCCTGCAATGCCAATAAGCGAATAAATATCCCCCCGGCTCCGCCGGGGGGATACACTGTATTTACAGGAACTTGTCCAGCTCCCGTTCCACATTGTCCATTTTCTTCACTTGGGGATGTTCCACACGATAGCCGGACTTAATGACCATATCCAGCGTCCGCAGGGCGGTCAGATCGGCCAGCGGGTCCGCCGCGCAGACGATCATATCCGCGCACTTGCCCGGCTGGATGGAGCCGGTCTCGCCGGCAATACCCGCCAGCGCCGCATTGCCCAGCGTGGCGCTGTGCAGCGCAAACGCCGGCGTCACGCCGCAGTACTTCACAAAGTAGCATAGCTCCCGCCACATATCGTAGTGGGTGATATAGGGGCAGCCGGTGTCGGTGCCCAGACCCACGGGGACACCATCCGCCAGACAGGCCTTCGCCATGGCGATAACACCCTCAAACACCACCTTGCCGTTCTCCTGCTGCTCATAGGTGGCGTGAGAGATACTGCGGTCGAACAGCGCATAGGGCACGGCAGGCGAGATGGTGGACACCTGGAAAGCGCCGCGTTCCTTACACAGCTGCATGATGTGCCCATCCGGCTTCGCGCCGTGCTCGATGGAGTCCACGCCGTTTTCCAGCGCCACCCGGACGCCCTCCGGGCTCTCCACATGAGCGGCCACCTGCATTCCCAGCGCATGGGCCTTATCGCAGGCCGCCTTGACCAGTGCCGGCTGCATCCGCAGCACGCCCGGCTCGCCCACCACTTCGGCGTCCATAACGCCGCCGGTGATCATCAGCTTGATCAGGTCGGGCTTTTCCGCCGCGATCTTCTCCACGAAGGCCGCGGCCTCCTCCGGCGTGCGGGCCTCATAGGCCAGCGACCCGGCCATGTGCCCGCCGGGTACCGACACCGCCATATTGGACGCCACCACCCGGGGAGACAGGATCTCGCCCCGCCTGGCCGCATCGCGAATGATCGTGTCGAAGTCCGCCACGCCGCCTACGGTACGGATAGTGGTCACGCCGGACAGCAGCTCCGTCCTGGCGTAACCCTCGCACATCTTCACGCCGATGCGGCGCATCAGGCCGTTGGAGGTGATGAGCTTCACCAGCTTCTTAGGGTCGGAGGGCTTTTTCCGGGGCTTGCCGGAGGCGGGCAGATGCACATGCAGATTGATCAGCCCCGGCAGCAGGTATTTGCCGCCCAGGTCCACGCGCGCATAGCCCTCCGGCACATCGGCCGCGTCGCAGACGGCGGCGATGCGGTCCCCGTCCACACAGACAGCCAGCCTCGTCCGAGGCGTCATGTCCCGCGTACCGTCCAGCATCACGCCGTTCACCAGCGCATATTTCTCATGGTTTGTGTACATATGCATCCCTCCTGTTGGGAAATTTTTTCGCATGATACCACAACGCGGTGGAAATTGCAACAGACAATTTCCACCGCCAGCCAAAGCAGATCCATGCACGTTTGACGCTCTCAGAATACGACCACCAGCAGCATTTTGAATTGCTCCTGTCCATACACCGCGTGCGGATGCCGCGCCGGCATGAGGATGGACTCGCCGGTGTGCAGCACATGGGGTACGCCGTCCACGGTCACGCGGCCCACGCCGTCCAGGCACGTCACCAGCGCGTCGCCGCCGGACTCGTGGGTGCTGATCTCCTCGTCCTTGTCGAAGGCAAACAGCGTCACACTGACGGCGTCGTTCTGGGCCAGCGTCTTGCTGACCACCTGCCCCGGCTGATAGGCCACCTGATCCCGCAGGGTCAGCACGGTGGCCATATCGAGGTTCTTCATCATAGCGATACACTCCTTTTTATTGGATAAACGGGGGCGGCAAAGCCGCCCCCGTTATCGAAAACTTACTTGCCCAGGGCGGCCTTCAGAGCCTCCACACGGTCGGTCTTTTCCCAGGAAACACCCAGGTCCTCACGGCCCATGTGGCCATAGGCCGCCAGCTGGCGGTAAATGGGCTTCCGCAGGTCCAGATCGCGGATGATGGCGGTGGGGCGCAGGTCAAAGACCTTCTCCACCGCGGCCTCCAGTTCGCTGTCGGCCACCACGCCGGTGCCGAACGTCTCCACCAGCACGCTGACGGGTCTTGCCACACCGATGGCGTAAGCCAGCTGCACCTGGCACTTGTCCGCCAAGCCGGCGGCCACCACATTCTTGGCCACCCAGCGGGCGGCGTAGGCCGCGCTGCGGTCCACCTTGGTGGGGTCCTTGCCCGAGAAGGCGCCGCCGCCATGGGGCGCGCTGCCGCCGTAGGTGTCCACGATGATCTTGCGCCCGGTCAGGCCGGTATCGGCGGCGGGGCCGCCGCTGACAAAGCGGCCGGTGGGGTTCACATAGATCTTCGTCTCGCCGTCCAGCAGCTCGGCAGGAACAGTGGGCTTGATGACCAGCTCGATCATATCCTTGCGGATCTGCTCCAGCGTCACGTCAGGGCTGTGCTGGGTGGACAGCACCACGGTGTCCACGCGGACGGGCTTGCCGTTCTCGTCGTACTCCACGGTGATCTGGGTCTTGCCATCGGGACGCAGATAGTCCACCAGACCCTGCTTGCGCACGTCGGTCAAGCGCTTGGCCATCTTGTGGGCGATGGAGATCGCCAGGGGCATCAGCTCCGGCGTCTCGTTGCAGGCGTAGCCGAACATCATGCCCTGGTCGCCGGCGCCGTTGTCCAGCTCGCTCTTGCCGGAGGCCTTGGCCTCATAGCTCTTGTCCACGCCCAAAGCGATATCGCCGGACTGCTCGTCGATATTGGTGATGACGGCGCAGGTGTTGCCGTCGAAGCCGCACTCGGAGGAGTTGTAGCCGATGTCCAGCACCACCTGGCGGGCGATCTTGGGGATATCCACATAGCAGCTGGTGGTGATCTCACCCATGATGTGGATCAGGCCGGTGGAGGCGCAGGTCTCGCAGGCCACGCGGCCATTGGGGTCCTTCTCGAAGATCGCGTCCAGCACCGCGTCGCTGATCTGGTCGCAGACCTTGTCGGGATGCCCTTCGGTAACGGACTCAGAGGTAAACAGATGTCTTGCCATGATTTTTTCTCCTTTCATCTCGCGGATGGTCATTGAAAAAAGCGCTCTGCCGAACCGACAGAGCGCTGTGCTTCTTTGCTCATCCTCATCTTTCGATTCGTTCGCCGGATTTGGCACCTTGAAAAAACAGGTTGCCGTGGCTTCATCGGGCCGGTCCCTCCGCCACTCTTGATAAGGTATTTACTTGTACAGCATATTGTAACAGTTTTTTTAGCATTGTCAATAGCATTTCCATGATTTTTGCAAATAATTCAACTGTACGGAAACTTTGCCATTGTTCAAAAAAATGACATGACTTTTCCGCCGTTATGGGTTATACTGAACACAATTTGTACACAGGAGGACACTCCCCTTGAAAAAACTCTATGACGGGGTGCAGCGCTTCTGCGCCGCCCATCCCCGGTTCGGCATTCCCAACCTCATGCGCGTTATCGTCATCGGCAACGTGGCGGTCTATGTGCTCATGCTGCTGACCCAGGCCAACGACGCCAACGCCCTGAGCTTTCTGACCTTCAATCTCAATGCCCTGCTCCACGGTGAGGTGTGGCGGCTGGTGACCTTTGTGTTCGTGCCCGCCTACTCCAGTCCCTTTGCCCTGCTGATCAGTCTCTACTTCTATTACTGGATCGGCTCCACGCTGGAGCGCCAGTGGGGCACGGCCAAGTTCAACCTGTACTACATCAGCGGCACGCTGCTGACGGTGCTGGGCGTGGTGCTGGCCAGTCTCATCACCGGCAACCCCTACCTGACCGCAGCGGGCACCGGCTATGTGAACCTGTCCATGTTCTTCGCCTTCGCCTTCCTGTTCCCGGACACCACGGTGCTGCTGTTCTTCATCCTCCCCGTGAAGATGAAGTGGCTGGCGTATCTGGACGGCGCACTGTTCGCTTTCGACATCATCAAGGCCATCGGCGCCCACAACTGGGCCGGTGTAGTGCTGCCCATCGTGGCCCTGCTGAACTTCGCCGTGTTCATCTGGCCGGAGGTCCACTACCTGAAGGAGCGCGCCAAATACCAGAACTCCCGCAAGACCGTCCAGTTCCGTCAGGCCCAACAGCAGCAGGCCAAGCAGGCCCAGCAGCAGGGCTATCGCCACAAGTGCGCCGTCTGCGGCCGCACGGATACCGACTACCCTGATCTGCAATTCCGTTACTGCAGCAAGTGCGTCGGGTACCACTGCTTCTGTCAGGACCACATCTTCAACCACGTGCATTTCACGGAGGAATAACAAAATACAGACGGGCCGCCCGCCGGGCGGCTCTTTTTTTTGCACATATCTTAATAAAATCTTACCGTCCTGTAAGTTGACAGTGAAAACGTTTTCGCGTACAATAAGCCTGTAGCAAAAGAGGAAAACTGCCCAAAAATCCGAAACGCAACCGCCGGTTGACACATTTCCAGCCCCGGTTTATAGACCGCAACCGGCAAAACCCGTATGATAGCGCCATCAAAACCAAACGGCGGCACCCGCCGTCATACGGAAGGAGCGCATACCTATGATTTTAGCTGACAAGATCGTGTCCCTGCGGAAAAAGGCAGGCTGGAGCCAGGAGGACCTGGCCGAGAAGCTGGGCGTCACCCGCCAGTCCGTATCCAAATGGGAGGGCGCACAGTCCGTGCCCGATATGGATAAGGTCGTGATGATGAGCCGCCTGTTCGGTGTCTCCACCGACTTCCTGCTGAAGGACGAACTGGAGGAGGAAACCCCCTGTGCCGCGGCCCAGGACGACGACACGCCCCTGCGCCGCGTGAGCCTGACCCAGGCCTCCGCCTATCTGGCCCTGCGTAAGGCCGCCGCGCCGAAGATCGCCATAGCCACCGCCCTGTGCATCATCTCCCCGGTCACGCTGATCCTGCTGGCCGGCATGAGCGAGGTGCAGCGTTTCCACATCTCCGAAAATGCCGCCAGCGGCATCGGTCTGTGCGTGCTGCTGGGTCTGGTGGCGCTGGCCGTGAGCATCTTTCTGCGGGCAGGTGCAGAAGCCAGGGAGTTCCGCTTCCTGGAGGAAGAACCCTTTGAAACGGAGTACGGCGTGGAGGGCATGGTGCGCCAGCGGCAGCGGGAATACAAGGACACCCACACCCGGCTCGTCACCGTGGGCGTGGTGCTGTGTGTACTGGCCTCCGTACCGCTGTTCGCCGCCATGTGCATAAACGGCAGCGACCTGCTCTATATCGCCGCTGTCTGCGCGCTGCTGGTGCTGGTGGCCATCGGCTGTCTGGCACTGGTCACCGCCGGCGTATATCAGGGCGCCATGGAGCAGCTGCTGGAGGAGGGCGACTACACCCGTCCCCAGAAAAAGCACCACAAGCTGATGGGCACCGTCACCATGATCTACTGGCTCACCGCCACGGCGGTGTTCCTGCTGTACACCTACGGTCCCCACGGCAACGGCCAACCCCGGTACAGCTGGATCATCTGGGCTGTGGCCGGCGTGCTGTACGCCGCCGTTATGGGCATCGTCCGCATCATCAGCCGCGGCTGCGGCTGATGATGCCCCACAATAGAAGCTTAGGAGAGAAATAGGAGGAACTGACCCCATGCTGGACATTCAACATCTGACCAAGACCTACGGCGAGAAGAAGGCCGTGGATGATCTGACGCTGCACATCGCCCCCGGCGAGATCTACGGCTTCATCGGCCATAACGGCGCCGGCAAGACCACCACGCTGAAATCCGTGGTGGGTATCCTGCAATTTGACCAGGGCGAGATCACCATCGACGGCCGATCCATCAAGGCCGATCCCCTGGGCTGCAAGCGGGAGATGGCCTACATCCCCGATAACCCGGATCTGTACGACTACATGACCGGCATCAAATATCTGAACTTCATCGCCGATGTATTCGGCGTGGACGCCCAGACCCGGCAGGCTCGTATCCGCACCTACGCGGATGCCTTTGAGCTGACGGGCGACCTGGCCCAACCCATTGCCGCCTATTCCCACGGCATGAAGCAGAAGCTGTCCATCATTGCCGCGTGGCTCCACGACCCGAAGGTCATCATCATGGATGAGCCCTTCGTAGGCCTGGACCCCAAGGCTGCCCACCTGCTCAAGGGTATGATGCGTAAGATCTGCGACAACGGCGGCGCCATCTTCTTCTCCACCCATGTGCTGGAGGTAGCGGAAAAGCTCTGCGACAAGGTGGCTATCATCAAGGGCGGCCGGCTCATCCGTTCCGGCACCATGGAGGAGGTCAAGGGCGACGACTCCCTGGAGGAGGTCTTCCTGGAGCTGGAGGCGGAGTGATGGTCAAATTATTGCTGAAAAAACAGCTGTCCGAGATCTTCCGCAGCTACTTCTACGACGCGAAAAAGAACAAACCCCGGTCCAAGGCAAGCACCGTCAGTTTGATCGTGCTGTATGTGCTGCTGATGGTGGGTGTTATCGGCGGTATGTTCACGCTGTTCTCCATAGGTCTGTGCGCTCCCCTGCACGAGGCCGGTCTGGATTGGCTGTACTTCACCCTCTTTGCCCTGGTCGGTGTGCTGATGGGCGTATTTGGCAGCGTGTTCAACACGTTCTCCGGCCTGTACCAGGCCAAGGACAACGACCTGCTGCTGTCGCTGCCTATCCCCGTGCGTGCCATTCTGGCCTCCCGGCTGCTGGGTGTATACCTGATGGGTCTGATGTTCTCCGGCGTGATCCTGCTGCCCTGCGTCATCGTCTACTGGGCCGTCGGTGTGCTGACCGCCGCCACTGTGCTTGGCGGCATCGCGCTGATTCTGGCCGTCTCCCTGCTGGTGCTGGTGCTCTCCTGTCTGCTGGGCTGGGTGGTAGCCAAGATCCACAGCAAGCTCAAGCGCAAGAACCTCCTTACCACCCTGATCGCGCTGGCGTTCTTTGCCCTGTACTACATGGTGTGCTTCCGCGCCAACGAACTGATCGAGCAGCTCATGCTGCACCTGAATGAGGTGGGTGCAGCCATCCGCGGCAGCGCCTATCCCCTATATCTCATGGGCCGTATGGGCGCCGGCGACTATCTGGCTGTCGTGCTGGTGCTGGCCGTAATGGCGGCGCTGTGCGCGCTCACATACCTGCTGCTCAGCCGCACATTCCTGTCCATTGCCACCGCCAACAACGGCGGCGCCAAGGCCGTTTATAAGGAGACGACCGTCAAGGCCGCCGGTGTGCCCGCCGCCTTGCTGCGTAAGGAGCTGGGCCGCTTCACCGCCAGTCCCAACTATATGCTCAACTGCGGTCTGGGCACGGTCATGCTGCCTATTCTGGGCGTGCTGCTGCTGGTAAAGAGCAGCGACCTGCTGCCTGCTATATACGAAATCGCCGGCGACGAGGCCTCCGGTCTTCTGGCGGCGATGCTGTGCGCCGCCCTGTGCCTGGTAGGCTCCATGAACGACATGGCCTCCTCCTCCATCTCCCTGGAGGGGAAGAACCTGTGGCTGGCACAGTCCCTGCCGGTGACACCGTGGCAGGTACTGCGTGCAAAGCTGCTGGTACAGGTGCTGGTGACGGGTATCCCCATGGCAGTCACCTCTGTACTGATACTATTGGCCGTCCGCCCCGCCCTGCCGCTGGCCCTCCTGCTGATAGCGCTGCCTCAGGCCTTTGTGTGGCTGTCGGCAGCCTTCGGCCTGACCATGGACCTGAAGCGCCCCAACCTGGTCTGGACCAATGAGATCACCGTCATCAAGCAGCGTCTGACGGTGCTGCTTGCCATGCTGGGCGGCTGGGTGTACGCCGCCCTTGTCGGCGTGCTGTACTACCTGTTCGGTATCGACATGGGTGCAGCGTGGTATCTGCTGGCCTGGACAGTGCTGACCGTCGTGCTGACGCTGGTGCTGCTGCGCTGGCTCCACCGCACCGGCAGCCGCCTGTTCGCCGCCCTGTAATTGTGTCAGAAACGTAAATTCTGCCCCGTTCCGGCCTCCGGAACGGGGTTTTCCCGCAGTTTTTGTGGATTTGCTTATAGACACTTCGGGCAAAATGTGGTAGGGTAATTCATCAAAGAAAAAAAGCTATGCAGAACAAGGAGGCCTTACCATGAACGAGGTCAAATCCCCCAAGAAACCTCTGATCTACTACTACATGATCGTGGTACTGCTGGTGCTGCTGTTTAACCTGCTGGCCATGCCCTGGCTGGCGGAGCACCAGATCAAGGAGGTGGACTACAACACCTTCGTCTCCATGACCGAGAAGAATGAGATCGGCCAGGTGGAGATCCAGCAGCAGAGCAACCGCATCCTCTTTACCTCCACCGACGGCAAAACCATCTACAAGACCGCCATCGTCCCCGACGACGACCTGGTCCAGCGCCTGCTGGACACCGGAATCTCCACCACCGGCGAGGAGATCGAGCAGACTTCCCTGCTGACGGATATCCTGGGCTGGGTCCTGCCGCTGGTGATCTTTATCGCCATCGGTCAGATCATCTCCCGCAGTCTGATGAAGAAAATGGGCGGCAGCGACTCCCTGATGTTCAATATGGGCAAGTCCGACGCCAAGGTCTACGTCAAGTCCGCCGAGGGCATCAAGTTTGCCGATGTGGCCGGTGAGGACGAGGCCAAGGAGAACTTGCAGGAGGTGGTGAACTACCTCCATGACCCCACCAAGTATCAGGAGATCGGCGCTTCCATGCCCAAGGGCGTGCTGCTGGTGGGCCCTCCGGGCACCGGCAAGACCATGCTGGCCAAGGCTGTGGCCGGCGAGGCCAACGTGCCGTTCTTCTCCATGTCCGGCTCGGAGTTCGTGGAGATGTTCGTGGGCATGGGCGCGTCCAAGGTGCGCGACCTGTTTAAGCAGGCCAAGGAGAAAGCCCCCTGCATCGTGTTCATCGACGAGATCGACGCCATCGGCCAGAAGCGCAGCGGCGGCCAGTACGGCGGCAACGACGAGCGGGAGCAGACGCTGAACCAGCTGCTCACCGAGATGGACGGCTTCGAGGGCAACACCGGCGTCATCATTCTGGCCGCCACCAACCGTCCCGAATCCCTTGATCCGGCCCTGACCCGACCCGGTCGTTTCGACCGCCGTGTACCCGTGGAGCTGCCCGACCTGCTGGGGCGCGAGGCCATTCTGAAGGTACACGCCAAAAAGATCAAGATCGCCGAGGACGTGGACTTCAACAAGATCGCCCGTATGGCCTCCGGTGCCTCCGGCGCCGAGCTGGCCAACATCGTCAACGAGGCCGCCCTCCGCGCCGTCCGTGACGGACGCCGCTTTGCCACCCAGGCCGACCTGGAGGAGAGCATCGAGGTAGTCATTGCCGGCTACCAGAAGAAGAACGCCATTATGACCGATCACGAGAAGCATATCGTGGCCTACCACGAGATCGGGCACGCGCTGGTGGCGGCCAAGCAGACCAATTCCGCCCCGGTGCAGAAGATCACCATCGTGCCCCGCACCTCCGGTGCTCTGGGCTATACCATGCAGGTGGAGGAGGGCAACCACTACCTGATGTCTCAGGAGGAAATGGAGAACAAGATCGCCACCCTCACCGGCGGCCGCGCCGCCGAGGAGACGGTGTTCGGCACCATCACCACCGGTGCCAGCAACGACATCGAGCAGGCCACCAAGCTGGCCCGCGCCATGATCACCCGCTACGGCATGAGCAGGGACTTCGACATGGTGGCCATGGAGACGGTGCAGAACCAATATCTGGGCGGCGACACGTCTCTGGCCTGCTCCGCCGAGACCCAGGCGAAGATCGACCAGCAGGTGGTGGCACTGGTGAAGCATCAGCACGAGAAGGCGCTGAAGC
The DNA here is from genome assembly GCF_049060325.1 of Vescimonas sanitatis. Taxonomy (NCBI): domain Bacteria; kingdom Bacillati; phylum Bacillota; class Clostridia; order Eubacteriales; family Oscillospiraceae; genus Vescimonas; species Vescimonas sanitatis. The sequence continues at coordinate 98,309 of NZ_JBMGPW010000003.1, forward strand.
TCCTCACCGACAACCGCGCCAAGCTGGACGAGCTGGCCGCCTTCCTGTACGAGAAGGAGACCATCACCGGCGAGGAGTTCATGGAGATCCTGAACAAAAAATAAGCGAAACGCCCCCGGCGTCGCCGGGGGCGTCCATCGGAGGAATACCGCATGAAGTTCATCACGATACTGGCCGTCACCTTCTTCGCCGGTATGGGCGCAGGACTGGGCACCGGTTTTGCGGGCATGAGCGCCGCGGCGGTCGTCAGTCCCATGCTCATCACATTTCTGGGCATGGACCCCTACATGGCGGTAGGCATCGCCCTGGCCTCCGACGTGCTGGCCAGCGCCGTCTCCGCCTACACCTACCGCAAAAACAAGAACCTGGACATCCGGAACGGCATCATTATGATGGTCACCGTGCTTCTGTTCACCGTGGCAGGCAGCTACATCGCCAGCCTGGTGCCCTCCCGCACCATGGGAAGCTTCTCCGTGATCATGACGTTCCTGCTGGGCGTCAAGTTCATCGTCCGTCCCGTTATGACCACCAAGGAGGCCATGCTGGGTGTTTCCGCCAAAAAGCGTGCCGTCCAGTCTGTGGTCTGCGGCATCGTCATTGGCTTCATCTGTGGCTTCGTGGGCGCGGGCGGCGGCATGATGATGCTGCTGATCCTGACCACGGTGCTGGGCTACGAGCTGAAGACAGCCGTGGGCACCAGCGTGTTCATCATGACCTTTACCGCCCTGACCGGCGCCATTTCCCATTTCACCATCGGCGGCGCGCCGGACTGGACCGTGCTGGCGCTGTGCGTGGTGTTCACCCTGATCTGGGCCCGCATCGCCGCAGTATTTGCCAACAAGGCCGAACCCAAAACGCTGAACCGCGCCACCGGCGTGGTGCTGGTGATCCTCGGCGCCGCCATCATGACCTTCAACCTGCTGAAGTGACCGCTGAAATACGACAAGAACGCCTCCGGCAGTGCCGGAGGCGTTCTTTCCTTCACTTATTCTGCTCATACAGCACGGCCAGACCCCGCAGGATCAGGTCCGCGGCCATATGCATCTCGTGCCGGCACGCCGGCGCGATCACCGGCGCGATGCCGCCGGTAGCCACCACCGTGGCCTTTCGGCCAAGCTCGGCCTCCATCCGGTCGATCAGTCCGTCCAGCAGCAGTGCCGAGCCCAGCACGCACCCGCTTTGCATACACGTCAGCGTGTCGTCACCGATGGCTCTATCCGGCACCGCCAGCGGGATGTCCGGCAGCAGCGCCGTGCCGCCCGCCAGGGACGACAGCGCCAGGTTTGCCCCCGGCAGGATGGCTCCGCCCCGGAACGCTCCCTGCTCATCCAGCACCGTCACCGTGGTGGCAGTGCCCATGTCGACCAGCAGCAGCGGCGGCTGATACAGATCCAGCGCGCCCACGGCGGCGGTCAGCAGGTCCGCGCCCAGCGTCTCCGGCCGCTTGATCCGCACCGGTACGCGGCAGCGGACATTTCCGCCCACCACCAACGGCTCCTTTCCGGTCAGCAGCCGCGCCGCGCCCTGCAGGGCCCGGGTCACCGGCGGCACCACCGAGGAGATGATGACCTGCTCCACCTCCCGCCTGTTCACCTCCGCCAACTCCAACAGCTGGCTCAGTGCCACGGCGTAATCGCCCACGGCGCTGTCGCGCCGGGTGGCGATGCGGAAGCTGCGGCGCACCTCGCGCCCCTCCATCAGTCCCACGACCACGTGGGTGTTGCCCACGTCCAGTGCAAGCAGCATACGAACAGCCTCCCGTCTTATGCGTTGGTCTTGCGTGCGGCCAGCTTGCCGCGGCTGTACACGACCGCCTTGGCGATGGCCGCGCCGGTGATCAGGCACACCACGCCCTCTACCAGGCCGTTCACGCCCACAAAGGCGATGACGAACAGGAATGCGTTGGCACTGCCGAGGGCGGCCACAAAGCCCTGAATGTACTCTGTGTTGTAGAAGCACAGGCACAGGGTGGTCATAAACAGCACCGTGTTGCACAGCGCACCGATCAGGCCCGCCGCGCCGAAGGACCACAGGTTCGTCTTGTCCAGCTTGTTCAGGCCCTTGAAGGCCACGCCGCACAGCCAGCCCGCCAGAATACGGGTGGGCACGCACACCAGGAACGTGTAGATGGGGTTGATACCCAGCAGCACCGCGCCGAACTGGCTCCTGCCGAAGCATTCCCAGAAGCTGATGCAGCCGAACACGCCGCCCAGAATGGCGCCGCTGGCCGGCCCCATGACGATGGCGCCCACGATCACCGGCACCATCAGCAGGGTGATCTCCAGCCCCGGCATCTTGATCATGCCCAGTCCCGTGACCTCCAGCAGCAGCATGATCGCCACCAGCACGGAAATGCGCACCAGATCCTGCACGGTGTATTTTCCGTGCTTCGTTTCGTTATTCATAATTTTTACCTCCTGCTGCCGCCTCCGTCCAGCAGAGTGCGGCGCTCGCACGTATGATACCACATTTTCGCGTTTTTGCAATAGCTGATTTCAAAAAAAGTACCCCCGGCTTCGCCGGGGGTACTGGTCGTATGCCGCACGATCGGTCCGGCGAAGCCGGGGTACTGGCTGTGCGCCGCCGTATAGGCCGGTCAGCGCTTCCTTCTCCGCATCCAGGCCATGCCGCCCACGGACGCCAGCGCCATACCCACGTAGGCCCCGATGCCCGCGTCGAACGTGGTGGGGCTGTCCACCCCGCCGATAGTGAAGTTCATCGTCACCTTGCCCGCGTCGGACAGAATGGTCACCGTGTGCCTGCCGTCCTTCAGCGTCCGCAGATACACCGCCTTCAGATAGACCTCGATGCCGCCGTTGTCCTCGGCGACGTAGTTGGCCGCGGCGATGGTCCTGCCGTCCACCTGCACGCCCTTAAAGCCGCTGAACGCCGCCGTGCTGCGGAACGTCAGCCCGTAGATGCCGGAGGTGTAATCCGTGGCGCTCTTGGCGGCATTAGCCGTCTTCACCGCGGAAATTCCGGGCGTGGACGCGCCGCCGTAGTAGTAGTACCCGCCGCCGGAGCTGCTCTGCGCCGCCGTGCTGATCACAAACGGCGAGAAGCTACTGGTCTTGAAGCAGATGCCCCACTCTGTGTAGGTGCCCTCAAGGGTCTCCGGTGCCATACCGTCGCCGTTCACATAGTGGTCGATCCGCGCCTTGCGCCCGCTGTTAATCAGCCGCTGCGCCTCTGCGTCAGTGATCTCCAGATAGCTGTACGGCAGATAGACCGTATATTCACCGTTCCACTCGCTATGTCCACTCACACGCAGGCGGAAGTACCACTTCTGACCGTTGCCGCCCTCCTGGGGATAGCGTTCACACCAGAATTCACCGCCGCCCTCTGCCACGGCAAAGGGTTCATTGTACGTCTTGTCATGCTCCGGCTCATTTTCGCTGACTTCCGTTTTGGTAGTCATGACAAACGGGCCATTCTTGCCATAGGCTATGGTGTACCCCAGAACGGTATTATTCGCGTCCACCCATTCGATGACCATGCCGCGATAGTTCTGAGTAAAGGCAAAGTAGATCGTCACACCGTCACGTACCAGCCTGTTGGTGGCCACAAAGGGGATAGTCCTCGCCACTGTGTTTTCCGGATAGCTGTTCGTCCGGTTCGGATCGCTGCGCTCCTGGTCGAAGCCCAGCTTCACCATCTTGAACCAATCCGCGTCAAATTCCGCCGGATCGCCTGTGCTTTCAAAGGGGTGCGTGTGGAAACCCGCGACCTTGCCCTTAAATGCATCGTCCGGCACCAGCACAAACCCCTTGTCCAGGTCAGCCAATGAGGGCAAGCCCTTGCTGCCGTCAAACGTAGCCTGGAATCTGCCGGTGCTCTTGTCGTATGTTACGTCTAAGCCGGAACCCGCCGTAATCTTGCCCATCGCTTCGTTGGCAAACTCCTCGCTGGGTGCCACCACGGGAACGCTGGATTGGCTACCGGCGTTCACTATTTGGCTGAATCGATCCTGTGCTGTAGTGGCCATCTCGCCAATGTACAGGGTAAACTGTTCATCATATTGCGCATCACCGGATACCCATGTTAACGTGAACGTTCTTGTTGTCGCCGTTCCCGGCCCGTTTTGGCCATTGGACTGCGGGAAGAACTGCTCGCAAGTCCAGGTGTCGCCGCCATTACTGATCTGCTTGCCGTTCACTGCCGCCAGCTTATAGTCCGACATAGGCGCCGCCACCGTCAGTGTACCGATGTTCTCCCACTTTTTCCCTGCCTCAAAGATGCCTGCCAGCGTGCCCTCCTTGGGCCGTACCACCAGCCGTTCTGCCTCGCGTGCCACGTTCCAGATCTCAGCATTTACACCTGTTACTTTCACACGCTCCTTGTCCTTCACATTTACAGCGGGCACCATGCCGGCCTCTGCCTCATAGGTAAACTGGTCCACAACGCGGATACGCACCAGCACCAGATTTTTGACCGGGCTTCCCTCGTTCATGTTCTTGTTGCTGTTCCACACGGACAGCACCATCATCTCGCCGTAATTTTCGATGGCGTTGACGGTCATAAAGCCGTCCCGCGTATTCACCGCCGCCAGACCGAAGCTGAACTTCTCCATCTCGTCGGTGTACTTGTTCAGCGCTATTGTACCCTTGGCCCAGGCGTCCCAAACGCCGCTGTTGCCGTTGCCGGCCGCCGCGCCGTGGTAGATCTCCTTTGTGGGGTTGCGGAACGTAACCGTATACTTGATACCTTCCGGATTGGCAAGACCGGCTTCGATCCAATGCTGCTTATTACCGGCGTACATCTCCACAGTCAGCACGCCTATACTGTCTATGACTTGGTAATTATAGTTGTAATCTTTGCCGCGTTCCAACTGTCTGGGGAACGTGATCGTAAAGTTCCGCCCCAGATCCGGTGCGGTAAAGCCGCCGGTGCTCCGCAGCATCTCCGCCGCACCGTTTTCTTTGCTCAGTGGATCGGTCTTGACGCTGTCATCCCCCTTGGACTCGGCGATCTGCACCATTGACTCAAAATTTGCCATTCTGCGGGAAAACTTCCACAGCTGAGCTCCCCACGGCGTTTCCTCACGCAAAAACAGCATATCCAATATGTCACGCGCCGCCGGCTGCAAATTGTAGTAAGCATTGATCGCCGCACGCGCCTTCGCGGTATCCGTAAACATGCCATCATTGCCAATATCCGTGCCATTGATAGAAATATCGCCAACAGGAGCCTTGTCGTTGCCGCCCGGCGTATAGGTATACTTCACTACGCCCGTTGTGCTGTCGTTGACCCCGCCCAAGAAGTCGCGCGCTTGCATCCCCGCAACGCTCGCTGCATCCGGGAGCGATTTTACATCAGTGATATTCCCCGTTGTGGGCCCCTGACCGGGATTATTGCCGCCACCCTGGCTGCCATTCAGCTGTTTGTCAAACCGCTGGATCAATCGCCAAAAGCGGAACTGTTCTGTTCCGTTGGGGCCTGTTGCCACACGGATCTCCAACTCGTTCAATGACACTTGCACTGCCGGAGCGAGGTTATTATATTCCGTAATGGCTTCCTTTGCCTTTGCTTCATCCGTGATTTTATCTGTTTCCTTATCGTATATGCTATCGCTGTAGGTAACTGTGTTGTACTCACTTCCATTTCCGAGTTTCCATGTACGATAGGTAAAATACTTATTAAAATACTCGATGGCCGCATTGGCATCAGCCGTAGTAATATACTCCGCGTTATTATACAGATAATCTGTTCCATCGCTGGACTTCAGCAGATGCGTCCCCTCCACCTTACCGGTATCCGGGCCATTGCTGCCTTCATTGATCTGCACCGCCGGCCGCTTTAGTGCCGCCGTGTACATACCCATCAAGTCTCCAAACGTTCTTGTACCGTTTCCATATTTTACCTGATACGCATCAAGTATAGCGGCGATGCTTCTATTTGTATCGCCAATTTGCGCGTTATAGCCGTCCACAGCGTTCTGAACCGTGGCTTTCTGCTCTTGCGTTCGGATAAATTTATCCTGGCGCAATCCAACATTATTTATAACGACAAAAACACCATTTTTATTATCTGCAACTACAAAATAGGTGTTTAAATAATTCTTTATCGCCGTTTTTTCGGCTTCGGTTCCCGTAAGCGCGTCCACTCCCGCCAGCACCGTCTCCATCGTATACGTCTCGTTGCCGGTCTGGACGTCCTCACTCTCCCCATTCGTTTCCGCGATGGCGCTCGTACACAGCCCCAGCGCCATCACCAGCGCCAGCAGCAAACTGACCACTTTTTTCATCATACGTTCCTCTCCTTTCCCGCCAAGAGAGTTCGTTTCAGCCCGCTGAAACGTTGAAAGGGAGTATACTCCCTTGGCGGCACATAATTACTCTTTCTTTATACCACTTTGCCGTCTTTGAAACAATATGCAGGGAGGGAATGGTATATTTTTCGGCATTAAATGCAAAACAGCCGGGCTTTTTGTGCAAAAGTCCGGCTGTTTTCGGTTATTCCGCCATGGGCTGTACGCCGCCCGTGGGCAGTATGGGCCGGCTGATGGGAACGCTCCCCAGCATCAGCTGGTACTCGCCGTCCAGCATCAGCTGCACCTGCGTCACATCCTCCAGTGAGCACAGCGAGTCCACCAGCCCCTGTATCATGCGGTTCTGCGCCTCCGCGTCCTCCGGCAGCAGCGCCGCCACGCTCCCCGGCAGGTTCAGGTAGCATATCCCCTCCTCCGTGCTGGCGTTCAGGGCCGTAAAGCCCTCCGGCAGCAGCGGGTACAGGTCCGCGTAGCTGTCCAGCGGCCGTTCCGTCAGTGCCTTCACCACCGCCTGGGCCACCGTCTCCCCCTCGTACACCGTCAGCCGGCGCTCCTCGCCCACCAGCGTACCGCCGCCGTCCGGGAAGTACAGCTGCACCTTCACCGTCCGCACCACATCGTCCGGGCTGGTCAGCAGCACCTCCTCTGAGGTGTACACCTCGCTGGTCCGGTCCGCAGGCAGCTCGCCCGCCACCGTCAGCCGCACGGCGTAAATGCCGTCCAGCTGCATCAGCGACAGCGTGATGCAGTAGTCCGCGATGGTCCGGTCAATACCGATCAGCTGGTCGTATTCGCTGCTCATGTCCACCGACACCGTTCCGCCGGTGACGGTACAGCTCAGCAGCTGCGTCCCTACGGGTATGGGCGCGATGAATCCCTCCGCCGTGCAGCCGCCCAGCAGCAGCTCCATGATGTACTGCGCCTGCTGCTGGCGTCCCCGGTCCCCGGCGGTGATATCCGCCCAGGGGATGGCGATGCCCTGCACGGCGTCGCCGCCGCCGGCGGACTTGTTCTGCTCGCTCAGGTCCGCCGGGCAGTACAGCCGCAGGCTCCCGCCGTCCGCCGCCTGCTGCTCGCCGCAGGCGCACAGGCTCGCCGCCAGCGCCGCCGCCAGCAGCAGGGAAATGATACGCTTTTTCATGCCTCCTCCCCCCTTTCCGCCAGCGGCAGGTACACGGTGAACACCGTGCCCACGCCGTTTGCGCCGTGGCCGGCGGAGATGGTACCTCCCCGGTTCTCGATGGTGTCCTTCACGATGGACAGCCCCAGTCCCGTGCCGCCCACCTCCCGCGAGCGCATCTTGTCCACCCGGTAGAACCGGTCAAAAATATGCGGCAGGTCCTCGTTCGGTATACCGATGCCGTTGTCGCTGACCGTCAGCACCACCTTGTCCCCATCCACATGGGCCTCCGCCCGGACGAAGCCGCCCTCGGCGGCAGAGTACTTGATGGCGTTCTCCATCAGGTTGTACAGGATCTGATGTACATCGTCGTCGGTGGCCAGCGCCACGGCATCCTCGTCCGCCGCGCCGGATACGGTCACGCCCTTCTCCTGGGCCACCATGGTCAGCATACGCTCCACGCGCTCCAGCACCGGCCTCACCGCCACGGGATAGGGCTGCTGCACCACGCCGCTGTCCAGCCGCGTCAGCCGCAGCAGGTTCTCGGTAATGCGGCTCAGCCGTTCCGCCTCCCGCCCGATGTCGGTGACGAACTCCTTTGTGGTCTCCTCGTCCATGTGATCCGTCTGCAGGATGGAGTCCGTAAGCAGCCGTATGCCCGCCAACGGCGTTTTCAGCTCGTGGCTGGCGTCGGAGACGAACCGCCGCCGGGCGTTCTCCGTGGTCTGCAATCGGTCGGTCAGGCTGTTGAATTCCGCCGCGATCTGGGCGATCTCGTCGGTGCCGCTGGCGTCAGCCCGGTGGCTGTACGCGCCCTCACGCACCTTGCGGATGGCCTGCAAAAGCCCGCTGATCTGCCGGGTCAGCATCTGGCTGAGCACGATGCTCAGCCCCGCCACCAGCAGGGCGATCAGCAGCGAGATAATGAGCAGGTTGTGCCGGAACGCCTCCAGCAGCTCCGACTGCTCCGTGTCGTAGTCATAGGCGTACACCGCGCCCACGATCTGGTTGTGATACACCACAGGCGTGGCCACGCGGCTCAAAAACGCCGTGCCGTCGTAGCTGCAATAGCTGGCGTCCTGTCCCCGCAGGGCCACCGCCACCACGGAGTACAGCGCGTATTCGCCCACGGCGTTGCTGCCCTGCCGGGTGTCGTACAGCACCAGTCCCGCGCTGTTGGTCACCATGATACGGGCCGCGCCGGACTCGTCCAGGCCCTCCAGCGCCGCCTGCACGTTCTCCACCGTCAGCTTCTCCAAGCCCATCATCGCCGACTCGATGACCTTCGCGGTGCTCTTCAGGTTGTTCTGATTGGAGGTCACCATCATGTTCTGGCTCACCAGCAGCGGATAGGAGTTCAGCAGGATCAGCACCGCCGCGATGACCAGGATATAGCTCAGGCTGAACTTCAGCTGCAAGGTCGCCTTGCCCCGCAGCTTGCGTATACCAAGGCCCAGGCGCTGCCGCGTAGTCTGCGCCTGCGGGGTCTGGTCCGTATTTGCTGCCGCCGTGTCACACGGTGGGCTGTTCTTCTCCCTTAAAATAGTAACCAACTCCCCACTTCGTCATAATGTATACCGGGTTGGCGGGGTCCGGCTCCAGCTTTTCCCGCAGCCGTCGGATGTGCACGTCCACCGTCCGATAATCTCCGGCGTAGGAATACCCCCACACCAGGTCCATCAGGCTCTCCCGGCTGTACACCCGCCGGGGGTTTTTCATCAGCAGCTCGATCAGGTCATACTCCTTTGCGGTCAGGTCGATGGTCTTTCCGTCCCGCAGGGCCACCCGCTGCTCCGTATCCAGGCTCAGGTCGCCCACGGTCAGCAGCGGCGTGCGCTGGCGGCTCTGGGCCGCCTGGTTCCCGTTCATGGACCGCCGCAGCAGTGCCCGGATGCGTGCCTTCAGCTCCAGAATGTTAAAGGGCTTCGTCACATAGTCGTCCGCGCCGCAGGCAAAGCCCATCAGCTTGTCGCTGTCCTCGCTGCGGGCGGTCAGCATGATGACGGGCACATCGGAAAACTCCCGTATCTTCATGCAGGCGTCGCTGCCGGACAGGCCGGGCATCATCACGTCCATGACGATCAGGTCGAAGTTCTCCTTCTTCTCCAGCTCCACGGCGGCCGCGCCGTCATAGGCGGTCATCACCTCATACCCCTCGTTCTCCAGATTGAACTTCATGCCCTTCACCAGCAGCTTCTCGTCGTCTACCACCAATATCTTCATTCCTGCGTATCCTCCGTTATGATGTGATCTTGTATGCTCTCCACGATGGCCTGTCCGATTCCCTCCACCCGCGTCAGGTCCTCCGCGCCGGTATAGGGTCCGTTGGCCTCCCGTTCGTCCACGATCCGCTGGGCCAGCACCGGGCCGATCCCCGGCAGGCCGTCCAGCTCCTCCGCGCTGGCGGTGTTGATGTTCACCTTCAGCAGCGCGGGCGCAGCCTCCTCCGACGGCACGGCGCTGATGTCATAGCCGCCCCGCACCTGCCGCGGCGTCAGCAGCCACGTCAGTGCCATCGCCAGGACGAACAGCACCGTCAGTCCCAGCAGGAACACGTCCGTCTTTGTCAATTTTATCCGCTTTCCCACAGTTGACTACCCCGCCTCTTTTGCTTATAATAGGTCATGGACATACCGGCCCCATGCTCCGGACGGGGCCGTCCCCCTATATTATAGCATACATGGAGAAAAAGTCACATGAAAATCCGTCGTTTTATTGCTGTTTTTTTATCCGCCCTGATTTTATGCGGTGTTCTGACCGTTCCCGCCGCCGCGCTGGAGGATCCGGCCATCCGTGCCAAGGCCGCGCTGCTGGTGGAGGCCGAGACCGGCACGATACTCTATGACAAAAATATCCACGATGAGCTGTCCATTGCCAGCACCACCAAGATCATGTCCGCCCTGCTGATCTTCGAGGCCATCGACCGGGGCGAGCTGCGGCTGGACCAGCAGGTCACCGCCACCGCCACCGCCCTGCGCGGCCTGCCGGAGGACGGCAGCACCGCCGACATCGTGGAGGGTGAAACGCTGACGGTGGAGCAGCTGCTGTACTGTATGCTGGTCATCTCCGCCAACGAGACGTGCAACATCCTGGGCGAAACGCTGTGCGGCAGCGTAGATGCCTTTGTGGCGCGCATGAACCAGCGCGCCCAGGAGCTGGGGTGCAAAAACACCCACTTCGCCAACACCACCGGCCTGACCCAGTCCGGCCACTACTCCTCCGCCTACGATCTGTATCTCATCACCCGCGAGGCCATAAAGCACGAGGACTTTATGACCATGGTGAACACCAAGTCCTATGAGATACCTCCCACCAACAAGACCGAGGAGGAGCGCGTGCTCCACAGCACCAACGCCCTGATCTCCAACTGGCGGCTGGCCGGGTACCTGTACTCCGGCGCCCAGGGCATTAAGACCGGCAGCACCGATGCCGCCGGCCAGTGCCTTGTCTCCTCCGCTGTCCGCGGCAGCCGCACGCTCATCAGCGTGGTGCTGGGCGCGGAGAAGGTCGAAAAGGAGAACGGCTCCGGCTACATCGTGGAGAGCTTTACCGAGACGGCCCGTCTGTTCGACTGGGGCTTTGACAACTTTGCCCCCCAGCAGGTGCTGGACGAGAATGAGCTGATCCAGGAGGTCCCCGTGGCCCTGAGCAAGCAGGTCTCCACCGTGGCCGTCCACCCGGCGGAGAGCGCCGACGCCATGCTGCCCAAGGATCTGGACGTCAGCGCCCTGACCCGCACCGTCACGCTGGATAACGAGACGGCGCTGGCCCCCATCGCCGCCGGCGACCGCCTGGGCGAGATCACCGTCAGCTACGGCGACACCACCTACGTCACCGTACCCCTGCTGGCCGTGGCCGACGTGTCCGCCAGCCGCTTCCTGTCCCTGCGCCACGCCATCGGCGAATTCTTCTCCCAGCGCTCCGCCCGCATCGCCGTTCTGGCGCTGGTGGTGCTGGTCGCCGCCCTGGTTCTGTGGTTCCGGTTCTACGGCCGCAACCGCCGCTACGGCAAGCCCGGCAGCAAGCAGTACCGCCACCACTCCTACCGCGGCCGCCGTCACTGATATGGCGCCTATCCGTATACTCTACGAGGACCCGTATCTGGTCCTCTGCGTCAAGCCCGTGGGCGTCCTGTCGGAGGACAGCCCCTCCGGTGCCTGTATGCCCTGCCTGCTGCGCGAGCACTACCGCGCCCTGGGGCAGAACGACTATATCGCCACCGTCCACCGGCTGGACCGGCTGGTGGGCGGCGTTATGCTGTTCTCCCGCCGCCGGGACGTCACCGGAAAGCTCACCGCCGCCGTGGCAGAGCACCGCGTCACCAAGGAATACCTGGCCGTTCTCCGGGGCACGCCGGCACAGGACGAAGCCACCCTCACTGACCTGCTGTTCCGCGACGCCGCCCACAACAAAAGCTACGTGGTCAAACGTATGCGGAAGGGCGTCCGCCAGGCGTCCCTCAGCTACACCGTCCAGGGCGAAGCGGACGGCCTGACGCTGGTGCGCGTGCATCTGCACACCGGCCGCACCCACCAGATCCGGGTGCAGTTCTCCTCCCGCGGTCTCCCCCTGATGGGGGATATCCGCTATGGCAGCAAGGCCGACTGCTCCCCCGCCCTGTGGTCCACGCGGCTGGCGCTGACACACCCCGTCACCGGCAAGCCCATCGACGTTTCCTGTCCCCCGCCGGACGCCTGGCCCTGGAATTTGTTTGCATGAAAAAAGACCGCCTCCGGCGGTCTTTTTCATGCAAACGCACGGGAAAATAAAAGCGGTCCGTTGCTCATACATGAAGCTCTATGCCAGTAAATGCCCGATCCCCACAAACAGACACCCCACTCCAAAGAAAAACGTCAGGATGGCTGTGGCGTACAGCCAGAACCGCCCCGCCCCCAGCCTGGGATAGTCCAAAAACGGATAGGGGTACAGTTGGCCGGTGCGTCCGATAGGCTTGCCGGTCCCGGCCCGCAGCATGGCAAAGGCAAAATACGCCAGCGGCAGCACCAGCCACCAGACGGCGTGCCCCACCGTCAGCCCTGCCTTGTCCTGCCACAGCAGCCACTGCAGCACCGTCAGCCCCGGCGTAATAAAGTGTACGCAGACATTCCCGAAGGAAAAGCGCCCCTTCAGCCAGCTCTCATCGTCCCGCCGGTGGGCGGTCGGCAGCAGCACAAAGGCGTAGATCAGGTGCGTCACATAGATGCACAGCGTCATACTCAGCGCCACGCCCGGGGAACTGAGCCACCGGAACGCGCCGCAGTGGGGGTCATGCCCGCTGGCGCCCAGCGCCAGCTCATAGAGCAGTATCAGCAGATTGCTCAGGTGTGTGTAGTACACGAAAAAACCGGCGCGGATACAGTGCTTCTCCGGCAGCCACGCCTTTTTGTACAGTCCGATGGCGGTGACCAGCACGATCACCAGCGCCGACAGCCGCAGCACGGTCATCCCTCCCGCAGCGCCTTCAGCAGTGCGATCTCCCGTGCGTAGCCCGCCAGTTCATTGGGCGTCTCCAGCACAAAGGGCAGCCCCTGCAATGCGGGATGCCGCACCACCCGGCCCAGCGCCTCCGCGCCCAGACAGCCCTCACCGATGCGGGCGTGGCGATCCTTGTGGGCGCCCCGTGGGTTCAGACTGTCGTTGATGTGCACTGCCTTCAGTCTCTCCAGACCGATGACCCGGTCGAACTCCGTCAACACCCCGTCCAAGTCGTCCGCGATGTCGTACCCCGCGTCGGACACATGGCAGGTGTCCAGACACACCCCCAGCTTATCCGACAGTGCCACCCGGTCGATGATCTCCCGCAGCTCCTCGAACCGGCTGCCCACCTCACTGCCCTTGCCGGACATGGTCTCCAGCAGGACGGTGGTGCGGAGGCCCGGCGTAAGGATGGCGTTCAGCGTCTCCGCGATCTGGGCAATACCCGTCTCCATACCCTGCCCGGTGTGGCTGCCGGGATGGAAGTTGTACACGTTGCCGGGCAGGTGCTCCATCCGCTTCAGGTCGTCCGCAAGCGTCATGCGGGCAAACTCCCGGGTGTGCTCATCCTTGGAGCAGGGATTGATGGTATACGGCGCGTGGGCCACCAGTGTGCCGAATTCGTTTTCCGCCGCCAGCGCCAGAAACGCCGCCACATCCGCCGGGTCGATGGCCTTGGCCTTGCTGCCCCGTGGATTGCGGGTGAAAAACTGAAACGTGTTGGCCCCGATGGACAGGGCCGTCCTGCCCATGGCCAAAAAGCCGTCTGAGGCGGACAGATGACACCCGATATAGAACATGGCCTTCACTCCCTTCACAGCCGCAGGGTGGACACATCAGCCCTGCCGTTTTCGATGGTCAGCACGCCGCAGGTAGGATGCAGTGGATCCCCTGCCGCGCCGGGGTTCAGCGTCAGCAGTGAGCCGTCGTTGTCCACCAGCGGCACATGGGTATGTCCGAACAGCAGCACCTGTGCACCGTACTCCTTCGCCGCGTACATGGCGGCCATAGGCGAACGCTTCACGTTCCGCGTGTGCCCGTGCAGCGCAAAGATCCGCACGCCGCCGATCTCCAGCAGCCATTCCGGCTGGTCGCAGCTGCCCCAATCACAGTTGCCCGGCACACCCTCCATGGGCAGCGCCGGGAACCGCGCCCGCAGGGCCGTCAGGTCCCGCTGGCAGTCCCCCAGGTGCAGCACCCGGTCCGGCGCTGTCAGCTCCACCGCGCGGGCCATATTGTCCACATTCCCGTGGGAATCGGAAAGTACCAGAATTCTCATAATTGCCTCACAAATGTATCCTATTTGTGACGTATTATACCACGTCCACCTTGCAAACTCAACGCTTTTGCGGTATCATAAAAGCAACAAAAGTTCGGAGGTGCTCAATATGGTGGGCGGCGTGATGGAGCTGGATCTCCACGGCATGAATACGTACCAGGCGCAGATCGCCATCGACGCGGCGCTGCGCCGCTGCGGCGGCGGTGTCTACCGCCTGCGCCTCATCCACGGCTACCGGGGCGGCACCGCCATCCGGGATATGCTGTGGACGGTGTACAACAAGCGCAGTCAAGTGAAACGACTTGTCAGTATCAGTGAGGGCGTCACCGAGCTGGTCCTGCGCGAGTATTAAGGAGGGACCCCCATGAAGCTGGCACAAATTCAAATGCACGTCACCGCCGACAAAGCCGCCAACCTCCGCCACGCGGAAGACCTGCTGCGCTCCGTCCGCGGCGCCGACATGGCCATCCTGCCGGAGATGTTCTGCTGCCCCTACGACAACGCCTGTTTCCGCGCCTACGGCGAGCCTGAGGGCGGTCCGGCATATCAGATGCTCTCCCGCACCGCACGGGAGCTAAGGCTCTGGCTGGTGGGCGGCTCCCTCCCCGAGCTGGACGGTGACAAGATCTATAACACCGCCTACGTTTTCGACCCCACAGGCACCTGCGTGGCCCGCCACCGGAAAATGCACCTGTTCGACATCGACGTGCAGGGCGGCCAGTCCTTCCGCGAGTCCGCCACCCTGTCGCCGGGGAGCGATATCACCCTCTTCGACACGCCCTATGGCAGAATAGGCCTGTGCATCTGCTTTGACCTGCGGTTCGAGGAGCTGTGCCGCCTCATGGCTCTGGAGGGTGCCCGGGTCTTGCTGGCCCCGGCAGCCTTCAACATGACCACCGGCCCCGCCCACTGGGAACTGCTCCTGCGTCAGCGTGCGGTAGATAACCAGTGCTTCACCGTGGGTGCCGCCCCCGCCCGGGACGAGGCCGCCTCCTATGTGGCCTGGGGCCACTCCCTGATCTGCGACCCCTGGGGCACGGTGCTGCATGAATGCGGCAGCGGCGAGGAAACCGCCGTCGTCGACCTGGATCTCTCCCGGGTGGATGCCGTCCGGCAGCAGCTGCCTATCCTCTCCGCCCGCCGGACGGATATATACGATATCCGCCGGAGGTAGGTCTGCTATCGATTTCTCAGATAGCCAGATGGCGCAATTTTTTAAAATACTCATTGACAAAAGTTTCCTTTTACGATACCATACGATTTGTGGATGCCCGCGCTGTCCTCGCAGCGCGGACATTTTCTGCGCCGCAGGCGCTGTTTGGATAGAAAGAAAGGATACCAGCTATGAAAAACCTCAACGAAAAGCGGCCCAGTGGGCTGGCGCTGCTCCCCTTCGCGATGTTCATCGTCATCTACATGGGCGCCGGTATTTACTACCAGGTAAAGGGTATGGAGATGGCCTTTTACCAGTTCCCCTCCGTCACCGCCATGTTCCTGGCGGTGCTGGCGGCCTTTATCATGTTCAAGGGCACCATTAACGAGAAGTTCGACACCTTTGCCAAGGGTGCCGCCAACGTGGACATCCTCACCATGCTGATGATCTACATTCTGGCCGGCGCCTTCGCCAACGTGGCGGCGGTCATGGGCGGCCGCGAATCCACGGTAAATCTGGGCCTGTCCCTGGTGCCGGTGGAATTCCTGGCCGCCGGTCTGTTCGTCATCTCCGCCTTTATGGGCACCGCCACCGGCTCCTCCATGGGTACCGTCACCGCCGTGATCCCCATCGCCGTGGGTATTGCGGAAAAAGGCGGCCTGTCCCTCACCGTGGTCATCGGTGCCGTGGTGGGCGGCGCCATGTTCGGCGACAACCTCTCCATGATCTCCGACACCACCATTGCCGCCACCCGCAGCCAGCGCTGCGAAATGCGCGACAAGTTCCGTGTCAACTTCCTCATCGCTCTGCCGGCGGCACTGATCACCCTGGTCCTCCTGCTGATCTTCGGCCGTCCGGAGACGGTCATGCCCCTGGAGGCCCTGCCCTTCGATCTCATCAAGGTTCTGCCCTACGTGCTGGTGCTGGTCCTGGCCCTGTGCGGGCTCAACGTGTTCCTGGCCCTGACCGTGGGCATCTTCTCCGCCGGTCTGGTGGGCATCTGCTGCGGTGATCTGACCATTGCCGCCTTCGCCCAGAGCGTGTGGGACGGCTTCACCGGCATGAACGAGGTATTCTTCCTGACGCTGCTGTGCGGCGGTATGTCGGAACTCATCGCCAAAAACGGCGGCATCGCCTGGATCATCCAGAAGCTGCGGAAAGTCATGAAGGGCAACAAGTCCGCCCAGGTCGGCATCGCCGCCATGGTCTCCCTGTGCGACTGCGCCACCGCCAACAACACCGTGGCCATCATCGTGGCCGGCGACATGGCCCGTGACGTGTCCCATGAATACAAGGTGGATCCCCGCCGCACCGCCTCCCTGCTGGACATCTTCTCCTGCGTGTTCCAGGGCATCATCCCCTACGGCGCGCAGCTGCTGAGCGCCGCCGCCCTGGCCAACGCCACCGTGACCTCCGACGCCCTGCACACCAGCCCCGCCGCCATCGTGGGCGGTATGTGGTACTGCTGGATCCTGGCCGCCGTGGGCCTGCTGTCCATCTTCGTTCCTTTTGCCGATGGTGTCTGCCGGAAAGACCCGTGGAACTGGGAATACGGCTGCGCCCAATCCGCCGTGGCCGCCAAAAAGGCCCTGCTGGAAAAGGAAGCGGAGGATGTCTCCGCCCAATAACGCTCCCTGTCTTTGCCGCCGCGGCACACCCCCCCCTGGCCGCGGCGGCACTTTTTTGTCAAAATATACGGTACCTCCCACCCGCCTGGAGAAATTCTCTTCTGCGATATTCACAAATTGTGGTTGCAATTTTTGTGCAAATAGTGTAGTATAATTCGCAAGAAATCCGCATGGAACACAAGGAAACGGAGGAAAATGCAATGAAGAAATATACAGACATGAGCCTTCAGGAGCGTCAGGCCGAATACGCCGCCGTGCAGGTGGAATACGAAAAGCTCAAGGCCATGGGTCTCAGCCTGAATATGGCCCGTGGCAAGCCCGGCAAGGCCCAGCTGGACCTGGTCACACCCATTTTCAGTCTGCTGACCAAGCCGGAGGACTTTGTCTCCGACGGCATCGACGTCCGCAACTACGGCGAGGTGGCGGGTATCCCCGCGGCCAGAAGGCTGTTTGCCGACATTCTGGGCTGCAAGCCCGAGCAGGTGTTCGTGGGCGGCAACGCCAGCCTCCAGCTGATGTACGACGCCGTATCCAAGGCTTTCACCCACGGTCTGCTCCACAGCGAAAAGCCCTGGTGCAAGCTGGACAAGGTCAAATGGATCTGCCCCGTTCCCGGCTATGACCGCCACTTCAAGGTCACCGAGAGCTTCGGCGTAGAGATGATCTCCGTCCCCATGACCGCCGACGGCCCCGACATGGACCAGGTAGAGGCCCTCATCAAGGACCCCGCCGTCAAGGGTATGTGGAATGTCCCCAAGTACTCCAACCCCGAGGGCGTGATCTACTCCGCCGCGACCATCGACCGTCTGGCGAAGATGAAGCCCGCCGCCCCCGACTTTATGCTCATGTGGGACAACGCCTACTGCATCCACGAGTTCGACTGCGACTATGTGGAATTCCCCGACATCATCAGCCTGTGCGCGAAGTACGGCAATGCCGACATGGTCTACGAGTTCGCCTCCACCAGCAAGGTCACCTTCCCCGGTGCCGGCGTGGGCGTCATGGCATCCAGCGCCGACAACATCGCCTACTTCTCCAAGCTCATCAACATCCAGACCATCGGCTTCGACAAGATCAACCAGCTGCGCCACGTTCTGTTCCTGAAGGACAAGGCCCACACCCTGGCCCTGATGAAGCAGCACGCCGCCATCCTGGCCCCCAAATTCCACGCGGTGCTGGACGCTCTGGACAAGGAGATCGCCCCGCTGGGCATCGCCGGCTACAAGCGCCCCGTGGGCGGCTACTTTGTCAGCGTGGACGTCATGCCCGGCTGCGCCAAGCGCACCCTTGCCCTGTGCAAGGAGGCCGGCGTCACCATGACCGGTGCCGGTGCCACCTTCCCCTACGGCAAGGACCCCCAGGACAGCAACATCCGCATCGCTCCCTCCCTGCCGCCGGTGGCGGAGCTGGAGCAGGCCATCGCCGTGTTCTGCACCTGCCTGAAGCTGGCCGCCCTGGAAAAGCTGGGCGTGTGAGCTGCAAAACCTCACGCCGCCCACATAAAACCATCCCCCCGGCGACGCTTCACACCCCCATATAAAATCCCCCCGGCGAAGCCGGGGGGATTTCTTTTTCTTATTTATGCAGCAGCGGGCTCAGCGGTTTGTAGATCAGGAAGCACAGCGCCACGTCCAGCAATCCCTTGCACAGTGTGAACGGCACGTTGAACACCATCAGGCAGTTCAGCAGCGCGTTGGAGGTCGGCACCTGCGCCACCGTCCCCAGGATCTCCTGATACATCCCCACAATGGCCTCCAGCGGCAGGCCGTACAGCACCACATAGGCGGGATAGACGATGAAATAGTTGATGGGTATGCTGATGACCGCCATGGCGGCGGCCCCGGCCACGGAGCCCCACAGCGCCCCGCCCCGGTTCTTGTGCTTCTTGTAGACAATACCCGCAATAAACGCGAACACCGCGCCCAGCAGGAAATTGGACAGCTCGCCCACGCCGGCGCTGGAGCCGAAGGGCAGGTGCAGCAGGTTCTTCACCAGCTGGATGGCGACGCCGTAGACGGGGCCGAGGGAGAACGTGCCCAGCAGGGCGGGCAGGTCGGAGATGTCCAGCTTGATAAAGGCGGGCATGACGGGGATGGAGAACTCCACGAACTGGAGGACGGCGGCCACCGCCGCCAGCAGTGCGGCCACCGCGATACGATGGGTCTTTTGCTTCTGAGTCATAAAAAAACACTCCTTCTTGATGATAAACACCCGGAAAATTGCCTTCCAAGGTGTACGCATCAAAAAAGAGCATCGCAAAATGCCATACACGCCTTCTCTCATCCAGACTATACTGTCGGTACCGGAATTGCGCCGGTTCCTGCTGCCGCAGCAGCTCGCGGACTATACCGCCGGTGGGGACTTTCACCCCGCCCCGAAGACAAATATGCGGTTGTTTTCGACAAGTATAGTACCACGCCGCCCCGCGGATGTCAATACCGATTTTCGGCTTTACAGCGGCGCGGTTTTCGTTTACAATATACCGTAAGAAAGGCGGTGAGACCCATGCCCGCACGGCAGATGACCGTATGCTTTTCCGGCTACCGTCCGGAGAAGCTCCCCTGGGGCTATGACGAATGCGATCCCCGCTGCGCCCAGCTGAAGCAGCGCCTGCGCCGGGCGGTCTGCGCCGCCTGTGACGACGGCTTCCGCCACTTCATCTGCGGCATGGCCCGCGGCGTGGACACCTACTGCGCCGAGATCGTCCTGGCCCTGCGTCCCCAATACCCGGACCTGACGCTGGAGGCCGCCATCCCCTGCCCCAGCCAGTGCGGCGGCTGGACGCCGGACCAGCAGGCCCGCTGGCACGCCATCGTGGACCGCTGCGACTTTGAAACGGTGGTCCAGGACCGCTACGGCCCCGGCTGTATGCAGCGCCGCAACCGCTACATGGTGGACCACGCCGCCCGCCTCATCGCCGTGTTCGACGGTCAGGACGGCGGCACCCGCCGCACGGTGGAATACGCCCTGCGCTGCGGCCTCGAGGTCGTCTACGTGGACGCGGAATAGCCCCCAAACCTTCCCCCTGGAGGTCCGCGGTGTTGAATGACAGGCCGGTGGCCTGTCAGATCCGCGGACCGACCGACCCGCAGGGAGACAGGTGGCACGGCGAAGCCGTGACGGATGAGGTGTAGCCGCCGCAGCGGCGTAACCCCTCCAGTCCCAAAAAAGGGAGCACCCCTGCGGGGTGCTCCCTTTCCGTCGTTCTTTATCTCTTTTTCCCGTTGAGCGCCACCATGCCCGTCAGGGACAGGAGTGCCAGCGCGCCATACAGCGCCGCGCCGGGGTCGGCGGTCTTGGGGCTGCCCTTGGTGTCGTCGGTCTTGGTGTCGGTTGTGGGGTAGTAGTAATAGCCGCCGGAGGAGGGATTCTTCTCCCACTTGGCCGTGAGGGTCAGCGGGGCGATGACCGACTTGCTGAAATCATACGCGCCGTCTGCATCCTCCCAGCCGATAAATGTATACCCCGACTTGGTGGGATCATCAGTGGGTTTGGCCACCTTGCCGTTCCATGGCACCAGCGTCGGCTCAGGCTTCGTGCCGTCGCCCGTATCAAAGCGCACCGCGAAGGTGCCGCCGGTGACCTGTTCAGGCCCTGCCTCATTTACGATCGAGCCGTAGAACGTGCCGCCGCTAATGCTTCCAGTACTCACCCAACTCAAAGAGCCCTTTCGAATCATCACTGCACCGTAAAAAGTGCCACCGGTGATCGTTCCATTGTTCTCCACTGTCCCATTATATATTCCATATATTCCGGCTTCAATCTTACCTGCTGACCTATTATACACAGTTCCGTTAAAAACCGTCACGGCAGCGGCGCCTTCGCTACGCTTGATCGTGCCCTGATTGTTCACCGTACCATCCACTGTACCGCCATCGGCATATATGTCACTATTCTCCCTGTTCCAAATCGCATCGTCACTTCCTGTGCACTTCTCGATCTTAGCCGTTCCGCCCATGTACAGATTCCCGGAAGAATATATACCGCCGCCACCTCTACTCGCATGGCAACCCGTAATACATCCACCGGTCATTTTCAGTGCCGCATAATCATCAACGTACACGCCGCCGCCATACTCGGCATTACCGCCGGTGATGGTGCCGGTGCCCTCCGCGCTGCTGTCCTGTATGGTCAGGGTCGCACGGCCACTCACCTTGAGCACACTGCCGGTACCGGTCATCCTCAATGTACAGCCGTTCAGGTCGAGGGTCAGGTTTTTTGTAATTTGCAGCGTGGCAGCGATCTCCGTATTGGAATTCAATGTAATCGTATCGCCAGCGTTTGCCTTGTCTATCATCCCCTGCAAGGTCGGCTCCGTCGCGGCGGCGGTGCACACCAGGGGATTTGTTACATCCCCCGATGTAACAAAAGCTGCCCATATGGGCAGCGCGCATACCAATACCAGGGTCATCAGGATGGGGAGCAGTCGTCTCTTCATGGCGGTTCCTCCTTCTATGGCTCACATATTTCTCTCCCGGGCCTGTGTGCCGCAAAATTTCTTGTTGGGAAAGTTTTTTGGCGCGCAGGCTCTGTTGTACGACCATCTTACCAGAAAGTGTCGCGAAAGGCAACGGGAATATCCAGATGTCGGCATAACAAATCCGCGTACCAACCATTAACCAAACTTATATCATCAAAGGACACGTCCTCGTTAGCCTTCCCCTCGAGGGCACCCCAGTGCGCGCCGCGAAGCAAGTGCCCTTGGGGTACACACTGGGGGTGTGCACAGCTGAAGGTGCCCCCGCAGGGGGCGGATGAGGGGTCCCCCCCCCCGCAGGCGGTACCCCCCCCATACTCGGCGGCGTCAGCCGCCACCTACCAAAGCCGCCCTCGGGGCGGCTTTGGCGCGATTTGATAATCGCCCATGCGTCCAACACACCAGCCCCTACCTCCACACCGCATCAGCGGCAGCGGCGCAAGAGGTACAAGCAATCCCCTGAACCGACAACGACACCCACCGTGCCCATTCCGCGAAATCAGCACCGTCAAATTTGCACTTACCCTCCCCGCGCAAGGAAGTCTTGAAACGTAGTTTCAAGTGGCGCTTTTGGTTACTTTTGTCGCCGGGGACAAAAGTAACTCGCGCTCGGGAGCGCGAAACTCTCCCCCCGCGCCCGCAGGCGCAGCATCTTCCGCCGCCGTGGCGGCGCCCCCCAACAAAACATAAAAAAGAGACCGCCTTCCGCTACTCCTGATAGGGGTACCTTGAAGCGTGTCCTCGGATTAGGCAGGCAGTGCAATTGTACTGTCTGCCTTTTCTGTTGTCTCTCCGCATAGAAGCATATCGTCTGTCTCGTTGAGGTTGAAGTCCCGAAAACAGATGTGGATCTTCTGCGGTGCGTGCTTGGAGTATTTGACCTCTTTCTCATACACGATGATTTTCGCCACAAAGGTGCGGAGCAGTTCCGGGGTCAGTTCCGTCATGTCGGTGAACTTTCTGGCCTTGGCGATGAAGTTCTTGGCGTTGGCCATGCTACTGCGTAGTTTCTCCAGGCGCTCCTCCGTGGCAGGGATGGCTTCGGCCAGCTGCGCTTTCTCCTTGGAGTATGCCTCAGACAGCAAACGGAACTGCTCATTGCTCACCCGTCCCAAGGCGCTGTCCTCATACATCCGCTTGAACACTACATCCAGTTCGCCATCCCGTTTCCGCATCGTGGACAATTCCCGTTCCAACCCCCGGATCTCCTTTGCCACCTCAGTAGATTGCTTTTGCTGAATATATGCGGCGAACCGCTCCGGGTCGCTCCTGGCAAACTCTGTGGCTCTGCGGATTGTTTCCAGCACGATTTCCTTCAGTGCCACTTCCCGGATATAGTGAGCGCTACACACTTCTGCCCCGTCCTTCTTGTAGGTGCGGCAGGTGAAATGATTCTGTTCCGGCTTCATGGTGTGCGCCCGGTGCAATACCATGGGCTTACCGCAGTCCGCACAATACACCAATCCAGAGAACATATTCTGCTCATCCATATTCGTGCGGCGGCGCTTATGAGATCGCACCTCCTGTACGATATCCCAGGTTTCCTGATCCACCAGCTCTTCATGAGTATTCTCAAAGATAAGCCACTCTGATTTGGGGCGTTCACATCGTTTTTTGTCCTTGTAGGACTTGGTGCTGTAGCGAAGGTTGACCGTGTGCCCAAGGTAGACCATGTTCTGAAGCATATCCGCCACCATGTCGCCAGTCCAGTTGTAGGGCCGCTCTGCATTCAGCCCGGAATGGGATGTGCCGAATTTCGTATAGGCGTACATGGATGGACTGTAGATGCATTCTTTCTTGAGCTGCTTTGCAATCTAGGCTGGTCCCATTCCGCCGGCGCACATGGCGAAGATGCGTTTGACGACAGCCGCCGCCTCCTCATCCACCAACAGAGGAGAGTCCTTGGTTGCACCCTTGCGGTAGCCGTAAGGAGCTCGTGTCCCCACCCGGATTCCCCGCTGTGCCTTGGCGTTCACTACATTCCGCACCTTGCGGCTGCAGTCCCGCACGTGCCACTCATTGAACAAATTCTTGAAAGGCATCAGCTCGTTGCTGTTTTCATACTTGGTGTCAACATTGTCGTTGACAGCGATGTAGCGCACATCATTGGAAGGGAATATCTCCTCGATATAAAGACCGGTGTGCAGTTGGTTTCTTCCAAGGCGGGAAAGATCCTTTGTGATGATGACGGCGATGTCGCCGTTGCTCATGTCATCCATCATCTGTTCAAAGGCTGGGCGATTGAATAATGAGGTGTGATAGCGATAGCGGCAAAAAGCTAATAAAATCAATGGTTTTGCGGACAGCGGATAGACAGGGAATGTGTTAAAAACTGAATACGCACACAAACGGCGTTACCTTAACCCCTTTGGGGGAGAAAGTAACGCCGTTTTTTTATGCCCGCAGGAAAGGAGGTGCAGCCGGAATGTATTTCACAAAGGGCAAGCAGCGGGCGTTTGAATTGCTCATGCAGCAGAAGCCGGGATTTGACCGCTATCAATCCGGTTGTGCCGGAGATGATGAAGATTGCGGCACTTGCCGTTTCTACCGCCCCGGGTGGAAATATGAGTTTTGCGTTTTCAAAGAGTGTCCCTATTGCCCCGGCAAAAGGACGCGGAAAACGCACGCCAGCATGGACAAATAGACGGGCAAAAGCCCTTGTGCCATGCGGCTTTGCAGACGCGAAAACGGCAAAGGGCATATTGCAATACCAAAACAGCCGAAAACGGCTTTCTAATTGTCCACGCATACCAAGAGAGGAAGTGAGGAAATATGGCAGTTTTCAGAGTGGAGCGAAATACGGGATATACCGTTATGAGCAACCACCACTTGCGAAACAAGGAATTGTCCTTAAAGGCAAAGGGCTTGTTGTCGCAAATGCTTTCGCTGCCCGAAGATTGGGATTATACCCTTGCGGGCTTATCCCATATCAACCGGGAGAAGATCGACGCAATCCGCGAAGCGGTCAAAGAACTTGAAAAAGCCGGATATATCGTCCGCAGCCGGGAACGCGACGAGAAAGGACGTTTGCGCGGTGCGGATTATGTCATATACGAGCAGCCGCAGCCCAAAGAGCCGGAAGCAGCTACCAGCAGCGAACAGCCGCCTACATCGGATTTACCTACATTGGAAAATCCAACATTGGATAATCCAACGTTGGAAAAACCTACGTTGGAAAAACCTACGTTGGAAAATCCAACGCAATTAAATAAAGATATATCAAGTAAAGAACAATCAATTACTGATTTATCAAGTACCCATTCCATTCCTTTCCATTCCCTAAATCCCTTGCCTTATGAGCAGGACGAAGCGGCTACGCCGCCGGAAAGGAAAAGAACGGAAGCGAAAACAAACAGCGCAATAGAGATTTATCGGGAAATCATCAAAGACAACATCGACTATGACATTCTCATTCAAGACCCCAAAATGGATAAAGACCGTTTGGACGAGATTGTAGAAATCATGCTGGAAACCGTCTGCACAGCCCGAAAGACAATCCGTATCGCCGGGGACGACTACCCCGCCGAACTTGTCAAATCAAAGTTTATGAAGCTGAATAGCAGCCACGTTGAGTTTGTTTTGGACTGCATGAGGGAGAACACAACCAAAATCCGCAACATCAAGCAGTATCTAAAAGCGGTGCTGTTCAACGCACCGAGTACCATTGACAGCTACTATACCGCCCTTGTCAATCACGACTTTTACGGCAGCAAATGAGCATAGCCGCAGTTTACCGGGAAAGGAGTTGATACCTTGCAGGAGGAAGTAACCCAAAAAACGATTGCCCTATCCGTCAATGTGGGAAAAGGCGCGGCAAGGCTTACCGAACAGGCGTTGCAGAAAGCAATCAAGAAGTTTTTGGAGCAGAAAAGCAAAGCCCCGCATGGGAAACAGACCATGCGGCAGCTTATGAAGCAAAATGCGGGTGTTTCCAACATCGAGATCACCGACAGCAATATCAAAGCCTTTGAGAGTACCGCGAAGAAGTACAACATAGATTTTTCGCTGAAAAAGGTTAAGGGCGAACAGACCCGTTACCTTGTGTTTTTCAAAGGCAGGGACGCGGACGTTATGACCGCAGCGTTTCAAGAGTTTTCCGCAAAGAAGCTGAACAGGGATAAAAAGCCCTCTATCCGCAAAGCCCTTGCCGCAGCAAAGGACAAGGCGAAGCAGCTTAACGCCGCCCGCGACAAGGTAAAGAAAATAGACAGGGGGCGCGAGATATGAAGCAGATGAACTACAAAAAGTTGATAATCCCGAATATCCCCTATGTGTTCTTTGTCTATCTCTTTGATAAGGTGGGACAGGCGGTGCGGCTTGCCCCCGGCGCGGATATTTCCGAAAAGATACTCAATATCACACAGGGATTTTCCGAAGCGTTTTCAAATGCCTTGCCGAGCGTTCACCCGTTGGATTTGCTTATCGGCATTGTCGGCGCGGTGGTTATCCGTCTGATTGTCTATGTCAAAGGGAAAAACGCAAAGAAATACCGCAAGGGCGCAGAATACGGCAGCGCACGTTGGGGCAACGCCGAAGATATAAAGCCCTACATCGACCCGGATTTTCAGAACAACATCATTTTGACGCAGACCGAACGCCTTACCATGAACAGCCGCCCGAAGCAGCCGAAATATGCGAGAAATAAAAACGTCGTGGTGATCGGCGGCAGCGGCAGCGGCAAGACAAGGTTTTTCGTAAAGCCTAATTTAATGCAGCTTCATTCTTCCTACGTCTTGACCGACCCAAATGGTAATTTACAATAAGGATAAAGGGAGCGCGCACCCTCAAGAAAGGAGGTTACACCCCATGAAGAAACAGCCGGACAAGGGAAAAATCACAGCCCTGTACGAGCGTCTTTCCCATGACGATGAGCGAGCCGGGGAAAGCGTGTCGATAGAAAACCAAAAGCGCATTTTGGAGGACTACGCCCAAAAGAACGGCTTTACGAATATCCGGCACTTCACCGATGACGGAGTGCGGGGAACGACTTTCAAGCGTCCGGGGCTGGACGCTATGCTGGAAGAAATCCGGGCGGGAAATGTGGCTACGGTCATTATCAAAGACCAAAGCAGGATTGGCCGTGATGTTGTCGAAGTGGGGCTTTTGAAGCGCACCTTTGACGAGTACCATGTACGCTTTATTGCGGCAAATGACAACCTTGATACCGCCAACGGCTTTGATATAATGTCCATTTTCCGAGATGTGATAAACGAGTGGTATGTTGCCGACACCAGCCGGAAAATCAAGACCGTTTTCAAGTCGAGAATGGAAAAGGGCTTGCGCTGCTCCGGCAGCGTCAGCTATGGCTACCTTGCGTCCAAGGAGAACAAGGGCGAATGGGTAATCGACGAGGAAGCCGCCGCCGTTGTGCGCCGTATCTTCCACAGCGTTGTTGCCGGGGAGAGTATCGCCAGCATAGCAAGGGCACTCCGCGCCGAGAAAATCCCTATCCCGTCCGAGCATTGGAAGCGGATAGGCGCACCCGTCCGGTCGGCGAAGTACACAGACCCCTACGCATGGTCAACAACAACTATCAGCTATATCCTCAAACGCCCGGAGTACACAGGGCGCAAGGTTTTAGGGAAAACCGTCTGCGAGAACTACAAGACCAAAAGCACCCGCAAGACCGCGCCGGAGGAACAGTATATTTTTGACGGGGAAATCCCCGCCATTGTGGACGAGGAAACATGGAACACCGTCCAGCGGCTTATGGGAACAAAACGCCGCGCCCCCAAGCGGCAGAACACCCCAAACCGCTTGACCGGGCTTCTCTACTGCGCCGACTGCGGCGCGAAGCTGACCCACCGCAGCAGCCTTGTGCAAGGCAAGTATCTGGACGACGCTTTTGTGTGTTCCAGCTACCGCCAGCTTACCCGCGACTGCACCATGCACTATATCCCCACCGCGAAAATGGAAGCCGCCATTCTTGCCGCAATCCAGCGCGTGAGCTGGTATGTACGGCACAATGAAGCGGAGTTTATCGAGCGTGTGCGGAAAGCCACCGACCAGCACCAAGAAAATGCCGTCAAGGAGTACCGGCAGAAAGTGAGCAAGGCGCAGCGGCGGTATAAGGAGCTGGACGGGCTTGTAAAAAAGCTGTACGAGGGAAACGCCACAGGCAAGATACCCGATAAGCACTTTACCCGTCTGCTTGCCGAATATGACGAGGAACAGACCGGGCTGGAAGCCGCTATCGCACAATGGCAGGAAGCAATCGAGAGCTGGAACGCCGACAGGCTGAAAACAGATAAGTTTATCGAGCTTGTGAGCCGCTACACCGACTTTTCCGAATTGACAACGCCCATGCTCAACGAGTTTATCGAGAAAGTGGTTGTCCATGAGGGCGAGGGGCGCGGGAACAGCCGCCGCCAGCGGATAGATATTTACCTCAACTTCATCGGCGCGTTTGAAGTCCCCGCCCATATCGTTACCCCAATGGAAGCCGAGGAACAACGCCGCCAGCAGGAGGAACAGGCGGCAAAGGAAGCCCGTTCACAGGAGCTTGCCAAAGCGCGGGAGGAAAAGCGCAAGGCAGAGAAGCGGGAGTTTACCGCGAGGAAGAAAGCGGGCTTGCTGACCCCGGAGGAACAGGCGGCAGACGAAGCGCGGTTAGCCCATAACCGGGCATGGCAAAAGGAATGGCGGAAGAAACGGAAAGCCGCCGAGCCGCCCAAGCCCCCGAAGCCGAAATCCTTAAAGGAGCTTGCCGCGCTGCAAAAGGCCGGAGCCGACCTCACGCCGGAGGAAGCAGAACGCCTTGCCGCTTACCGCGAGAGGAAAAACCGCCAGCACAAGGCATGGTATGAACGGCAGAAAGCAGCGCAGCCGCCCAAGCCCCGGACGCTCAAAGAGCTTGCCGCCGCGCAAGTCGCGGGACAGCCCCTCACGCCAGAGGAAACAGAACGCCTTGAAGCCAGCCGGAGCCGGAAGAAGAACGCCTACCAAGAACTGAAAGCCCAAGCGGAAACCGACCCCGCCGCAGCCGCCGAGCTTGCAAGGCGGCGGGCTTACCACTCGGAAGCCACCAAGAAATCCCGCCAGAAGATGTACGAGGAAGCCGCAGCCGGAAACCCCGCAGCCCAAGCCCGGTATGAGAACTTCCTTGCTGCAAGGCGGGAGAACTACCACAGGAAGAAGCACGACGAGAAAGGAGAACAAATCGCATGAGAAGATTGATTGATAACGGGAACCGCCCCATTACCCCAAAGCCCCATATCGGCCACTACGGGCGGCTGCGGAAAGCCTATCTGGAACAATACCGCCACCGCCTTTATACCGCCCTTGTAGCCAGCGAGAAGCTATACCCCCACCTTGCGGAAACAGACCGGGCGGCGCGGGATATGCTGGACTACCTCATGCCCCGCCTTGCCAGAGAAGCGGGAGCCACCGAAGCCCTCAAAGCCGCCGACCCGATGAAATGGGTAGGTTTGATGAACAACTGCAAGGCGATAGCCGAGGAAATCGTAATGCATGAGTTAATCTATGTTTAACGGTCAAGAGCCGGAAAAATCGGAAATCTTGCGATAACAGCCGCCCTGACGAACCATTCCCCGTCCGGGCGGTTTTTATCGTCAAAAACGCCGTTTTCTCCAAGTCAAGAGCCGGAGAAAACACCCGAAAAATGCCCCTATTGCATAACAGGGGCGCAGAAAGGAGAGCTTATGAGAACAGGGCTTACCAAGCGGGAAAAGACCACCGACATTTGGTTTGACGAGAAAGACCCCCTTATCCATATCCGCACCCACAACACCGCCTTGAAGAAGCGTCTGCTTGCATACAGCCGCCGTTATCCGGCGATCTGCCAGCAGACCGACGCAGACCCGGAAACGGGCTGCATGGAGTTTGATATTGAGAAAGGCCGCTTCTCTTTCCGTCTGACCGCCCCATACAGTGAGGAACGGCGGGAAGCAGCGCGGCAGTTTGCCAAGGAAAACAATGCCGCCAGCAGACTGAAATGAGGTGGATTTGTTCATAATCCTGTGCTATACTTCTCTTGAAAAAAGAACAACAAATCGAAATTTTGAGGAGGTTTACTATGATATATAAGTTTACGGAAGTATTAAACGATCTTGTTAATTATTTTATTCTTGGTGACATTTTACTACTGGAAAGTTGGAAAAGAGCCAATAATCTTTCAGACGATTTGGCAACGGAATTTACCACAAATGAAAGTGGGGATAGGGCTTTTAGTGAAGGTATTGTTATCCCCATGAGTGGCATTGAAAACTATCCTTATACCGTATTGTTTAATCTCTCTGGTGATAAACCGGAGTTGTGCAAAGGGGAAAGCCGATTGCAGTTTAGAAGGAGTGGTTATTCCCTCAAAGTGGATAATAATATGCTTATGCTTTTTACATGGCACATATTAAAACAGTTTACTCCCGAAAAAGTGAAAACTCTAATTTCTTATTACAGACAGAATAAAAAGCCAATTGTCGAACTTGCAAATGGCTGGTATCATATCGAGATTTTGGGTGGAGAAACCTTGCAGGACGGGGACTATGAGCCTACATTTGAATTTGTGATACAACCAATAGAAAATGAAGAAAAAGCCGCAAATGCTGATATGAATTTAAGCTTTGAAATTATAAGTTCTGCTTATTAAAACTAAATATATTATCCACAAGGGCAGCCGAGAAAATCGACTGCCCTTTTTCCATGCCTACGGGCAGAAAGGAGCGACCAGCTATGACGAAACCGAGGGAGAAAACCCGTGAGGAATTGACCGCCGAGATTGAGGAAGGCAAGAAGAAAATCCGGCAGTTTGAAAACCGGGAGAAAATCATCAAGCAGAAGCTATCCGTCGAGGAACGCAAGGCGAGAAACCACAGGCTTTGTAAGCGCGGCGGCTTCATGGAGAGCCTTGTGCCGGAGCTGATTGCCATGCCGGACGAGGACGCGAAAGCCTTTTTACGGCTTGCCTTGATGAGCGAGCCAGCACAGGAGTTTTTGAAAAAACGAGCCGGGGACGGGAATGCGGAGTAATCCCTTTGGAACAAAGGGCGCACTTATACACCCTTGCGGGCGTGTGCGCTCTGCCGAGGGCTCATCTCCGCACAGGGAACTTTCCCCGCGCTCCGATATGGCGACTTTGCCGCAACAAGGGGCTGCACCCCTTGCGCCGCTTACGCGGCTATCCCTGCACACCCACAAAAACAGTACACCCGCCGTTGGTGTCTGTACCATTTTTGCGGGTCTTGTTATCCTATCCGGGAGGTGATACCCATAGCCATCTATCATTGTAATATCAGCATTGTCAGCCGGGGCAAGGGCAAATCAGCCGTTGCCGCAGCCGCCTACCGAAGCGGCGAGAAAATCACAAACGAGTGGGACGGAATGACCCATGACTACACCCGCAAGCGCGGCGTTGTCCATACGGAAATCCTATTGCCGCCCCATGCCCCGCCCTCTTTCTCTGACCGCGCTACCCTATGGAACAGTGTGGAGCTTTACGAGAAAGCCGGGAACGCCCAGCTTGCCAGAGAGATTGACGCAGCACTCCCCATAGAATTATCCAGAGAGGAACAGATCCGGCTTGTCCGGGAATACTGTTCCTCTCAATTTGTTTCCAGAGGAATGTGCGTTGACTTTGCCATTCACGACACTGACAGCGGCAACCCCCATTGTCATATCATGCTTACCATGCGCCCCCTTGACGAGCGCGGCGCATGGGCGGCGAAGTCCAAAAAGGAATATGACCTTGACGAAAACGGCGAGCGCATACGCTTGCCAAGCGGCAGATATAAGACACACAAAGTTGACCTCACAGGCTGGAACGACAAGGGCAACGCGCTTTTGTGGCGCAAGGCATGGGCGGATATTTCAAACGCCTACCTTGAACGCGCCGGACACCCGGAGCGTATCGACCACCGCAGCAACGCCGAGCGCGGCATTGACGAGCTGCCTACCGTCCACATGGGCGTAGCGGCTTGTCAAATGGAGAAGAAAGGCATAGCCACCGAGAAAGGCGAGCTGAACCGGAATATCCAAAAGGCAAACCGCCTTATCCGGGAAATCCGGGCGCAGATTGGAAAGCTCAAAGAATGGATTGGCGAACTGTTCAAGGCGCGGGAAACTGCCCCGGAGCAGCCCCCGCAATCCCCCGGCCTTGCAAATCTGCTGATGAAATATTTAAGCGTTCAGAGAGAAAAGAGCCGGAAGTATTCGCAGAGTTGGCAAAGGCAGCACGCCGCCGATGAACTGAAAACCGTTGCAAAGGCGGTCAACTATCTTTCCGAGCATGGCATTTCCACCCTTGACGAGCTGGACGCTGCTCTTTCCTCTGTCAGCGATAAAGCCTATTCAATCCGGGAGGGAATGAAAACCGCCGAGCAGCGCATGAAAGAGCTGCAAAAACTCATGGAGTACGGCAGAAATTATCAAACCTACAAGCCCATACAGGACGAGTATCGGCAAATCCGCTGGAAAGGAAAACAGGAGAAGTTTGCGGAAGCCCGCCGCGCCGAGCTTACCCTATGGGACGCGGCAAACCGCTATCTCCATGCCCATTTGCCGGAGGGCGTGAAAACCCTGCCGATCTCCGCGTGGGAGAAAGAATATACCGCCCTCAAAGCACAGCGGGAAGCGGAATATGAAACGCTGAAAGATACCCGCGCCGAAGTTGCCGAGCTTCAAAAAATCCGCAAATGCGTGGATATTGCACTCCGCGCCGACCAACCGGCACAGACGCAGAGCCGCACCAAGCGGCAGGAACAGGAGCGATAAAGGAAAGGACGGGCAAGCTGTTCGGCTTGTCCGCCCTCTGTACTATTGGATGGATAAAAGGCGACTCATTTCTTTTTGAATTTTGTTACAATCTTATTTACCCATATATCTACAATTATATCACCTATGGTTGCAAGGAAATCAACTATTAAATCAATCATAAGATCACCTCTTAAATCCAACTTGCTAACCCCATTATATTTGAAATCTGTGAACAATTCAACCACAGAAAGAGAGGTATCAACCATGTATTACACCCAAGAACAGATAGACCGGGCGAACCAAGCCGACCTTGTTTCTTTCCTACAATCACAGGGCGAGCAGCTTACCCGCGCCGGAAATGAATACCGCTGGAAACGGCACGACAGCTTGACCGTCCGGGGAAACAAATGGTACAGGCACAGCCAGAGCAAGGGCGGCGGCCCCGTCGATTTTGTCATGGAGTTTTTCGGCAAGAGCTTCACCGAAGCCGTGGAACTTCTCACAGGAGAAAAGGGAGCCGTACCGCCGCCGGACAGACCTTGCCCCGCGTCCCTATCCGACTTCCGGCTACCGCCCCCAAACAGCGACAATCGAACAGCGAGGAACTACCTCACAGCAGCCCGCCGCATTGATGAAGATGTGACGGGCTTTTTCTTTGCCCGCGGCGATATTTACGAGGACGCAGCCCACCACAACGCCGTATTTGTGGGGCGGGACGAGGACGGAATACCGCGTTACGCCCACAGCAAGGGGACGGCGGGAAACTTCCGGCTTGATGTGAAAGGCAGCGACAAAGCCTTTAATTTCTGCTACCGGGGCGAGAGCGACAGGCTTTTTGTCTTTGAAGCCCCCGTTGACCTGCTCTCTTTCCTCTGCCTGTTCAAAAAGGCATGGCAGAAACAGAGCTATTTGTCATTGGGCGGCGTGGGAGAAAAAGCCCTGTTGCGTTTCCTCTCTGACCGCCCAAACATCAAGACCGTTTACCTCTGCCTTGACAGCGACCAAGCGGGAAACGACGCTTGCAGCCGCCTTGCGGAGCTTGTGCCGGAGGGATATACCGTCCACCGCCTTGTGCCGCTGTTTAAGGACTGGAACGAGGTATTGCAGCACCGGGCAGAAATCACAGACGGGAAGTATATCCGGGAAGCGGTTTACGGCTTGAAAGAGCCGCCGCAGGAAGAAACCGTCGAGATTATTCGCATGAGCGAGGTTGACACACAGACCGTTGAATGGCTATGGGAGCCGTATATCCCGTTTGGAAAAGTAACCATTGTGCAAGGCAATCCCGGCGAGGGCAAGACCACCTTTGCCCTACGCCTTGCCGCCGCCTGCACCACCGGGGGAACGCTGCCGGGAATGAAGCCCTTGCCGCCATTCCAAGTGATTTACCAGACCGCCGAGGACGGGCTGGGCGATACCGTCAAGCCCCGCTTGATAGAAGCCGAAGCCGACCTTGACCGCGTGCTTGTGATTGATGAAGCCAAGCGGGAGCTTACTCTCTCCGACGAGCGCATAGAAAAGGCAATCACGCAGAACGAGGCGCGGTTGATTATCCTTGACCCCATACAGGCGTACATGGGCGAGAAAACCGACATGAACAGGGCAAACGAAGTGCGCCCCATGTTCCGCCGCCTTGCCGATGTTGCCGAGCGTACCGGGTGCGCCGTTATCCTTATCGGACACTTGAACAAAGCTGCCGGAGGGCAGAGCGCATACCGGGGCTTAGGTTCTATCGACTTCCGCGCCGCAGCAAGGAGCGTCCTGCTGATCGGGCGCGTGAAGCGGGAGCCGAATGTGCGTGTTATCGTCCATGACAAATCTTCCCTTGCGCCGGAGGGCAAGCCCGTTGCCTTTTGCCTTGACCCGGAAACAGGCTTTTCATGGATAGGCGAATACGACATAACCGCCGACGAACTGCTATCCGGCGCGGGCGGGAACACCACCACCAAGACCGAACAGGCCGAGAAGCTGATACTTGACTTACTCGCAGACGGGAAAGAGCTTGCCAGCGAGGACATTGTAAAGGCCGCAGCCGAAGCTGGAATATCCGAGAGGACGGTTAAAAATGCCCGCCGCAATCTTGATACCCGGATAGAAGTCATACGCCGGGGAAATCAATGGTACTATCGCAGGAACGAAGCCAAGAGTGCAAAGTAAGAATGCAATCCGTAGATACCTTTGCATTGTTGCACCCTTGCACCCTTACCCGATATGACCGCCTCATGTGCCGACCACATGGGGCTTTATCTTTGAAAGGAGAGCCTATGAACAATGAAACCAGCAAGACCAGCACCCCCGCAGCCGTTTCCCCTCTGACCGCCAAACCCGACCTTGTGAAGAACATCGGCGGCACGACCTTTGACATTCATATCCATTTCAGCGAAACCAGCCGGGAAACCTTTACGGACAAGGTTGTGCGCCTTATCCAGAACGACAGCGGCGATGAAACCGCTTAAAAGCAAGATACTATTTTCTTGTTCCTTATTGACAAAACCCGAAAGGCACCGTCTTAATCGAGTGCGGAAAGCTCTTGCAGCGCGGCGGCTACAAGATAAAAGTGCTGAATACGATAAACTTCAAGAAATCCATGCGATATAACCCCTTTGTGTATATCCGCAGCGAAAAGGACGTGTTAAAGGTTGTCAATACCCTTATTGTCAATACCAAAGGCGAGGGAGAAAAAAGCGCGGAAGATTTTTGGGTGAAAGCCGAGAGATTATTATATTGCGCGTTGATCGGCTACATTTGGTATGAAGCCCCCGCCGAGGAAATGAACTTTACAACGCTGCTTGAACTTATCAATGCAAGCGAAGCACGCGAGGACGACGAGGAATACCAAAGCCCCGTTGATCTGCTCTTTGCCGATTTAGAAGAACGCAGCCCCGACCATTTCGCGGTGAAGCAATATAAAAAATACAAATTGGCGGCGGGTGTTGTATGCTCTAAAAGACTTCTTAATCAAGCAGTTGGGAAGTCTCTTAGAACACACAACCTAAAATCGAAGAAAGGAGCGCAAGTTATGAGAAAAAACGAGAAAATCACTGCTCTGTACGAACGATTGAGCCGTGATGACTTTGGTAAAGATGATGACCAACAGCGTGAGAGTAATTCCATTTCCAACCAAAAAGCAATGTTGGAGGAGTTCGCCGCACGGCAGGGGTTTACGAACATTGTCCATTTCACGGACGATGGCATTAGCGGCACTTGCTTTGACCGTCCCGGATTTCTGGCAATGATGAAAGAGGTTGAAGCCGGAAATGTGGAGTATCTGTGTATCAAGGACATGAGCCGCATGGGTCGTGACTATCTGAAAGTCGGTCAGATTATGGAAATCCTGCGTCAGCGTGGCGTTCGCCTTATCGCCATCAATGACGGTGTGGACAGTGCCAGAGGGGACGATGATTTTACCCCTTTCCGCAACATTATGAACGAGTATTACGCCAGAGACACCAGCCGTAAAATCCGTTCCACTTTCCAGTCAAAAGGCAAGTCCGGCAAGCACCTCACAGGCACGGTCATTTACGGCTATCTCTGGAACGAAGCCAGAGACCAATGGTTGGTTGACCCCGAAGCCGCTGATGTGGTCAAGCGCATCTTTGCCATGACGATTGAGGGCTACGGTCCGTATCAGATCGCCAGCAAGCTGAAAGAAGAAAAAGTCCTCATTCCGTCCGCTTACCTTGCCCAGCACGGCGAGGGCGTGAACAAGAATAAGACTTTCAAAGATGTGTACGGCTGGGGTTCTTCCACCATTTGCAACATTCTTGAAAAGCGTGAGTATCTGGGACATACCATCAACTTCAAGACCCGAAAGCACTTCAAGGACAAGAAAAGCCATTATGTCCCGGAGGACGAATGGACAATTTTCGAGAATACCCATGAGCCTATCATTGACCAGCAGACCTTTGACCTTGTGCAGAAAATCCGTGGGAATGTCAGACGCTACCCGGACGGCTGGGGCGAAGCAGCTCCACTTACTGGCTTGCTTTATTGTGCCGATTGCGGCGGTAAAATGTATGTCCACCGTACCAACAACGGCAAGCGTATTTCTCAATATACCTGTTCCCAATACAGCAAAGTCCCAGTTGGAAAGCTCTGCACGACACAGCACCGTATCAATGAAGATGTGGTACTGTCCCTTGTTTCCGAAATGCTCAAAGCTATTGCCGAGTATGCCAAGCATGACAGAGCCGAGTTTGTCCGTGTGGTGCAGGAAGCACAGTCCAGCCAGCAGACCACAGAGGTCAGGAAACAGCGGACACGCCTTGCCACAGCAAAGCAGAGAGTTTCCGAGCTGGAAGTCCTGCTCTGCAAAATCTATGAGGACAACATTTTAGGAAAGCTGTCCGACAGCAGATACGCCACTCTGGACGCTCAATACGCAAAGGAGCAAGCCGAGCTTACCGCTGAAATCTCTGCTCTGGAAAAGGCTGTCAAGAGCTATGAAACGCACGAAAAGGACGCTGACCGTTTTATCGCTCTGATTGATAAATATGAGAACTTCGACAAGCTGACCATTGCCATGCTCAACGAGTTTATCGAGAAAATCCTTGTGCATGAGCGTGACCGTAAAGGCAGTATACAGACCACACAGGAGGTCGAGATTTACTTCAATTTTGTAGGCAGGTTCGTTCCCCCGGCATTTGGCGAAGTGGAGCTGACCCCGGAAGAATTAGAGGAAATCCGCAAGCGTGAGGAACGCAAGGACAGGCTCCACCAGAACTACTTGAAGCGGAAAGCCAATGGTAAACAGAAAGAGTATGAGGAGCGCACGAAAGCCAAGAAAAAAGCGGAGATTGAAGCCAGAAAACAGGCAATCCGCACCGAGGATATTGCCAGAGGGGTATTTATCCCGGTGAGCAGTTTGCCGCAGCTGGGACCGAGAAAGGGAGCGTGATTTTATGAAAGAGTTGAAACCGAGAATCCATGAGAACGGTATGGACTATGTGTTGGTGGGCGACTACTATGTGCCGGACTTGAAGCTGCCGGAGGAACGCCGACCTATTGGGCATTGGGGACGCTTGCACCAGTCCTATCTGAAATTGCACCGTCCCATGCTTTACAACGAGCTAATTTTGTCCGGCAGGCTCCACACCGTCGTTGCCGATCTGAACGAGCAGGCGGCAGACAGGCTGGACTTGATTATCCGGCAGATGATGAAAGCCGAGGGCGTGACCGAAGCCATGAAAGCGGAAAATCAGATGTTATGGGTGCAGTCAATGAACTCCATCCGCTGCCGGGCAGAGGAAATCATCAAGACGGAACTAATCTACTGTTGAGAGAGGTAAAGCTATGATTTTGGAAGCCATGTATAATGGGGAGTTTTATCCCTGCGAGACAGTTGTACCTACATCACCGGAATACCGAAAGGCAGTCATAGCCTGTGAAAAGCTCATGGAGCAGTTGTCCCAGCGGCTCAGCAAAGAGGACTATGAGCTGGTGCAGGAACTCCGGGCGCAGACAGCAATCGCCCAATGTGAAGAAAGTGAAAGTCACTTCAAGTATGGCTTTTCCGCTGGGCTGATGTTCAGCAGGAAGCCCATGAACAAGTGCAGCAGAAGAAAGAAAAATAGATGAAGAAAGCCGCCTGAGCAGAAAGAGACTGTTCGGGCGGTTTCAGCATTCGCCAGTAGATTTATTCACACTCTTGTGATAAAATTTACTACAATAAAGAGCGTGATAGCACTAATTTTATGGGGGGATGCTTAATGAATAGAATTTTGAAAAAATTTTTACAGCGGGGTGTCGATTTAAGTCCTGTGGGAGTTGAACTCCGTGAGGATAATACAAATTATTTTTGTACCCCAAAAGGGGCATCGGTTTTTGGATGGGCAGGGATAGATGGTATCCACTTCTGTTTCATTCGTGGATTTGGAGAGATGGTTTTCTCTGTCAGCCCCATGAATACTTCTCCTGATTATGTTCATCCAGTAGCTGAAAATTTTACCGACTTTCTGCGGCTTATACTGGCTTGTGGTGATGTGGCGGCAGTGGAACAAGCGTGGATGTGGAACGAAGCACAGTTTGAAGCCTTTCTCAATGAAAACCCTACAACCCAGGAACAACAGCAAACTTTATCGGAAATTTCAGAGAAGATGAATTTGTTGCCTATGGAACAACCGTGGACATATATCAAAAACCTGCAATCTTCCTTTGATTACAGTCAGATTAAATACACAGAAGATTATTACGATAATGATATGACTTCAGAAGCAGAATTGGTTGCCCCTGAATGGAAGGTCTACTTTGATGGAGATTTCTGGGGACATCGAGGTAAAGACCGTGCCGGAAAAGAGATCAAGCTGGATAAACAATTCGATTGGGCTGGATATCATTGGGTAATTCCGGCAGCTTATTCATGTAGCAAAGGACTTGTCGTTGATTTTTGTATGCGAGTTGATTCAGAAAGCATCCGTGACTTCATGAAAAAATGGAATCTGGACTGGGAAAATGACTCATGTGAAAATTTTACCCGTGAGCAACAGATGCAGATGGAATGGGAAAACCCACTTTGTTTTAACTTCAAACCTTGCTTGAAGTTAAACGAGAAAATATTACAGACAACCCATGGCTGCGCTGTGAGCTTTAATCCTTGTCTGCCAGATGGCGTTATCAATGAGTTGGAAGCAAAATGGGCAATCGACCATTATGGGCTGGATAGTACTTATGGCTGGGTCATATGCAGAGACGTATTTCCTTGGGGAACCAAGCATCACCCTGAAATCAATAAACTTTTTCTTACAATGGAGCAGCAACCAGGACAAGTTCCAGGCTCACATTTCAAAGTTCACGCACCCGGAGATTCATTTATGTTTTCCCATCCTGTTAGCGGAATAACCCATACACTGACCGTGCAGGAAATAGAACAGCAGACAGTTCCTCAAAATAGTTTTGGTTCTGATCGCTGGATTTATCCGACACATTATATTGCCATGAGTTATACACTTACCCCTGAACCGATGGAGAACATTTCGGTTTTTGACTGTGATGAAGGCGATAGACCGATAGAAGTTACACCAGACGATCATTCGTTCCGTCCAGTTGGCAGTAGTTCCTGTTTTGTTGTTGGTGTTATTGGTGGTGCAGATGGTCCGACAGCAGTTATATATGGAACAAATTCACAAGAAAAACTTCATGCTGCTTGTTCTGCTCTGCACTTTGAACCGGTTGGTGATGATGTCGAGTGGCGTATCGTGTTCAATGTTACGCAGTTTGACAAAGAAACATTCCCAATTATCTAAAAATACCCTTAGAACTCTAAGGGCGCACTTCTATACTCTCTGTCGAGAGTAGTGCGTCCTGCGGAGCTTCATTCTCCGTCAGCAGAAGAAAACTGCATGACCGAGAATGTTGCGTCACTTCGTTCCGTCAAGGTGGCTACACCCCCTTGCGCCGCTAAAGCGGCTATCCCCTGTGGACTTGCCGTCCGCAAACGGTTTTGACAAACCGTTCGCCGCCAGCAAGTTTGAAAATCAAGAATCTTAATTTGATAAAGGAGTGTGATTCTATGAAAAAGAAATTACCCATAATCCTCTTGGGTGTTATTTTGGCTTGTGTGTTGGTTTTCGGTTTCCTTTATGCAAACAATGACATTGGTAAAACCGCAAACAGTTTAGAAGCAGACATTCGCCAATCTCAAAAAATTTTGGATGATTGGATTGTTGATGGAAGTATTTCCGACACAATGGCTGCATTTATTTCTTACCCACAGGACAAGACAGACCACACTTTTTCTGTCTATGTAAATCGCCCTGGCTTGTCTTTTGGATATTTCTTCCGTGGTGGTGGAGATATAGTTGAGGTTGATGATTACATTGCAGAGTTTGTTGTTGAGGGAAATAACGAAAGGGCATTTATCTCAATGAATACCCAAAATATTGTTCGACTTGAAGTAGATGATGGCAACGGCATTCAGGTGATTGATATTGATAGTGGCAAGCCTTTCGCCATTGTCCTGCCCCTCAATGTAGGAAACATCTGTTTCTATGATACGAATGGAAATGTTGTGGAATATCTTCGCCAACAACTTTGACCAACTTCAATTTACCGAACTGAACACAACAACTGAATACCGAAAAACTGACCGTTGACTGGTCGCAATCTGCGAAAAGTTGACGGTCTTTTTTTATCCCCATTTTCAAAAAAGGAGGTCACGAAAAATGGCAAAACCGAAAAACCTTGAACAGCTCCGAGCCGAAAAGGAACAGGTCGAGACACAGCTTGCACAGGAACAGCACAAGCTGGAGCGTCTGGAGAACAGAAAGAAGTATCTGGAGAAAGGAGAGAGACAAAAGCGCACCCATCGTCTTTGCAATCTGGGCGGCACGATTGAGAGCCTTGCCCCGGAGTTCAAAGATCTCACACGCACCGAAATGACGGAGCTGATGGAGTACATCTTTTCTCTGCCCGAAGTCCAGCGAGCCGTCCGTCACATGGCGATTACCCACATCAACCAAGCGAGCAGAGGAAAGGAGCAGAAAGCCGATGGCAATATTCCACTTCACCGTCACCCAGACCAAACGCAGTAAAGGTCAGTCCGCTATCGCTTCTGCCGCCTACCGTTCCGGCGAAAGGCTGTATAGCGAGTATTACGGCGAGTACAGCGACTACACCCGAAAGGGCGGCGTGATATGCTCCGACATTCTCCTGCCGTCCCATGCACCGAAAGAATACGCAGACCGTCAGACCCTATGGAACGCCGTGGAAAAAGCCGAGCGTGGAAAGACGGCACAGCTTGCATACAGTTTTGAGATTTCCTTGCAGAATGAGTTTTCCCTTGAAGAAAACATCGCTCTGGCAAGGAAATTTTTGTTGGAGCAGTTTGTGAGCCGTGGCATGACCGTTGATGTTTCCTTTCACGAAAAGGAGCATGAGGACGGCGGCACACCCAACCCCCATTTTCATTTCCTCTGTCCTATCCGTCCCATCGAGCAGGACGGCACATGGGGACTAAAGCAACGCCGAGTGTATGCGCTGGACGAGGACGGCAACCGCATCCGAGACCAGAACGGAGAGTTTGTTTTCAATGCCGTTCCCACTACCGACTGGGGCAGTCCCGAAACGCTGGAACACTGGCGGCAGACATGGGCTGAAATGTGCAACGCCAAGTTTGCGGAGAAAGGTCTTACTGTCCGTATCGACCACCGAAGCTATGAACGGCAGGGCGTGGATTTACTTCCCACCATCCATGAGGGCGCAACCGTCCGGGCAATGGAGAAGAAAGGCATACGCACCGAAAAGGGAGAGTTCAACCGCTGGATCAAAGCCACCAATGCCGTTATCCGGGACATCAAGAAGAAAATCACTCTCCTGTTTGATTGGATTGCCGAAGCAAAAGCAGAGCTTGCCAAGCCGCAGACCCCCGACCTTGTTTCTCTGCTGAACGCCTACTACACCCAGCGCAAAGCCGGGGCTTATTCCCAGAAAGGCAAAATCAGCAACCTAAAGGAGATGAACGAGACTTTCAATTATCTCCGGGCAAACGGCATTTACACCCTTGAAGATTTGGAAAGCCATGTCAATGAACACAGCTCCACCACAGAGAGCTTGAAGAAAACGCTGGACGGGCAGACCGCACGAATGAAAGAAATCAAGCGGCTTTATGACTACTCCGCTACCTTCCAGAGCTTGAAGCCTGTCTATGACGGCTTGCAGAAAATCAAGTTTGAGAAGCCCAGAGCCAAGTACAAGGCAGAGCATGAAGCGGAACTGAAACAGTTCTACGCCGCCAGACGAAAGCTGACCGGGGAGTTCCCAGACGGCAAGGTGGATATGAAAAAGCTGTCCGACGAGTATGACGAGCTGGAACAGGCGCACAACACCACCTATGGCGAGTTTAAGACCGTCAGAGACGATTTACACCGCCTTTGGAAGGTCAAGTCATGTGTAGATACTGCCGCCCGATTTAACGAGCGTACAGAGGAACAAAAGCTCCAAAATCGACCCCAAACACGACAGAAAAAGGAGGAACTATCCCGATGAATTACACCCAAGCACAGATTGACCGGGCAAACGCCGTCAGTCTGGAAGATTTTCTCCGCACACAGGGAGAGACACTTATCAAAAGCGGACGGGAATACCGCTGGAAAGAACATGACAGCCTGACCGTCCGGGGAAACAAGTGGTTTCGCCACAGCCAGAGCAAGGGCGGCTATCCCATTGATTTTGTCATGGAGTTTTACGGCAAGTCCTTTCCCGAAGCTGTCCAGCTCCTGACCGGCGAAAGCGGCGAGGGGCAGACCGAAGCCAGCACAACACCGCCCACAGCGTTTCACTTGCCCTTGCACAACAGAACAGCCGACAGAGCAATTCAATTTCTTTGCGAAAGCCGAGGTCTCAACAAAACGCTTGTTGAGGCTTTTCTTCTTTCCGGGGATATTTACGAGGAAGCAAAGCGGCACAATGTTGTGTTTGTCGGCAGAGACCGAAGCGGTACGCCGAGATACGCCCATGTGCGAGGAACGGCAGACCCATTCAGACAGGACATTGCCGGGTCTGACAAGTCCTATCCGTTCCGCTATGAGGGAAACGGCAACCAGCTCTTTGTCTTTGAAGCACCGATTGACCTGTTATCATTCATCTGCCTTTATCCGCAGGACTGGCAGAAAAGAAATTATCTTGCCCTGGGCGGCGTTTCGGGCAAAGCTCTTGACCGTTTTCTTTCTGAACGCAAGGACACCCAAAAAGTGTTCCTCTGCCTTGACAGCGACACCGCAGGAAGCGAAGCCTGTACCCGACTGGCACAGTCCATTCCCAGCGAGATCGCCGTCATTCGCCTTGTCCCGGCAAGGAAAGACTGGAACGATGTTCTCCGTCAGCAAGGGGACATTCCCAGCCGCAAATTTATAGCGGAAACAATCACGCTACGAGAGCTGCCCACCGCCCAGCCTGTCCCCATGCTCCGTATGGCAGATGTGGAGCTGACGAGCGTGGATTGGCTATGGTTTCCGTATATCCCCTTTGGAAAGCTGACGATCATACAGGGCAACCCCGGCGAGGGAAAGACCTACTTTGCCATGCGTCTTGCGGCGGCTTGCACCAATCGAAAGCCTTTACCCGGTATGGAGACACTTGAGCCTTTCAATATCATCTATCAGACCGCCGAGGACGGTCTGGGCGATACCGTTAAGCCCCGGCTGATGGAAGCGGACGCAGACCTTGAAAGAGTGCTTGTCATTGACGATAGAGACACACCACTGACCCTTGCCGATGAACGCATCGCAAGGGCAATCCGGGAAAACAACGCAAGGCTGGTTATCATTGACCCGGTACAGGCTTTTCTGGGCGCAGATGTGGACATGAACCGGGCAAACGAGGTGCGCCCGATATTCCGCAGTCTGGGAGACATTGCACAGGCGACCGGGTGCGCTATCGTGCTGATCGGACACCTGAACAAAGCCGCAGGAACGCAAAGCACCTACCGGGGATTGGGGTCTATCGACATTACGGCGGCAGTCCGCAGTCTGCTTTTTATCGGCAAGCTGAAGGACAGCCCCACAACGAGGGTGCTTATCCATGAGAAAAGCTCCCTTGCGCCGCCCGGACAGTCCCTTGCATTTTCTCTGGGAGACGAGAAAGGCTTTGAGTGGATAGGGGCTTATGACATTACCGCTGACGAGCTTCTTGCCGGGACAGACACCGCAAAGACCGAGAGCAAGACCGCACAGGCGCAAATGCTCATTCTGGAACTGCTTGCGGACGGAAAGCGTATGCCGAGTGCAGAGTTGGAAAAGGCAGTCAATGAGCGTGGGATTTCCTCACGCACCATGAGAACGGCAAAGAGCCGTATCGGAGACAGGCTTGTGACCGAGAAAGACAGCACAGCATGGGTCTGCTATCTCCGAGACTGACAACAGGAACACGGCAAGCGTGGCAAAGACGGCAAGGTTTTTATAGATACCTTAATGTTGCCGCCTTGCCTTGTTCCCTCATACCGACACCGCCCGATGATGAATAGTTACCGGGCACTTTTTCATTTACAGGAGGATTTTGAATGAACAATACCGCAACCAACACCGCCACTTGCCCGACTGTCAGAAAGCAGATTGGCAAGACCACCTATATCGTCCGTGTGCATTTCAGCGAGACCGCCAAGGAGACGATGGAGGACAAAATCAAGCGTATGCTCCGTGAAGAAGTCCGCAAAATGTGACTTCTTTTTGAATTTGATGAAAAAGTCCTTGACTTTTCGTCTCTGGCAAAACGGCAAAGTCAATCCTTATTTCTTGCGGTGCGCGTCTTGCCCCTTTTGATATAGAGGAACTCCGGGAACTCATGTCCTATGATGAATTGGAACTTGATACATTGGGCGACAGGAAAACCGCGCTTTTCCTCATAATGAGCGATACCGACGACACCTTTAATTTTGTTATCGCTATTCTGCAATCGCAGCTTTTCAATTTGCTTTGTGATAAAGCGGACGACGAATACAACGGCAAATTGCCTATTCATGTCCGGTTTTTGCTTGATGAATTTGCCAACATCGGGCAGATACCCCGCTTTGATAAGTTAATTGCGACCATTCGCAGCAGGGAAATGTCCGCTTCTATCATTCTGCAATCGCAGAGCCAACTAAAAGCCATTTACAAGGACGCGGCAGAAATCATACTTGATAATGCC
Source organism: Vescimonas sanitatis (assembly GCF_049060325.1). Taxonomy (NCBI): domain Bacteria; kingdom Bacillati; phylum Bacillota; class Clostridia; order Eubacteriales; family Oscillospiraceae; genus Vescimonas; species Vescimonas sanitatis. The sequence goes on from NZ_JBMGPW010000003.1 coordinate 143,034, forward strand.
GACAGCACCTTGTTTTTGGGAGGACGTGGGAAAAATGCAAAGGATATTTCGGATAACTTGGGACGGGAAACAATCGACAGTTTCAATACTTCCGAAAATCGCGGCACGCAGGTTTCTCATGGACTTACTTATCAAAAATTAGGAAAGGAGCTGATGACACAGGACGAAATAGCAGTTATGGACGGTGGGAAATGTATTTTGCAGCTACGCGGTGTGCGTCCCTTTTTAAGCGACAAATACGACATCACGAAACACCCGAACTACAAATACCTTTCCGACTTCGACAAAAGAAACGCTTTTGACGTGGAACGGTATATGTCTACCCGTCCGGCAATCGTAAAGCCCGATGAAGCCTTTGACATATACGAAATAGATTTGTCCGACGAGGACGCAGCCGCCGAGGAATAACGGCGGCATTTTCATTTTCAACAACTTTTTTTGAGCCGCACAGCGGCAGAAAGCGAGGTTTATATGGAGTTTTTCAACAGCGCAGTTGGTGTATTGCAGACTTTGGTTATCGCGCTTGGCGCAGGTCTTGGCATTTGGGGTGCCATTAACCTCATGGAGGGTTACGGCAACGACAATCCGGGCGCAAATGCTCATGTGCGGTAAAGAAGCTAAACCAAGACAAAGGCAGCCAAGGCTACCGCTATACCGTATAAGAATGGAGCAGTAACACCAAGATGTTGCTGCTTCATTTTCATATTTCCAAATTTCTTTGAACGCTGTTGACTTCTATTACGGTTAGTGATATATTTATTACAGTAACCGTAACAAGGAGGATAAACAATGCGTGATAATATGAAAGGTGGTGCGCTTACAGAAGTGACATTTTACATTTTACTTTCTCTCTATGCTCCAAAACATGGATATGCTGTCATGCAATTTATCGAAGAAAAAACAGGTGGGCGGCTTTCATTGGGAGCAGGCACTTTGTATGGTGCGCTAAACTCTTTGCAGGAAAAGAAATGGATTAAGCCTTGCGGAGATTGTGAAGGTAGAAAAAAAGAATACATCATTACCTCACTGGGAAAAGAAGTTGCGAAAAAAGAACTTGTAAGGCTTAATGAACTTGTAGAGGTTGCAAGTGGAATTATTGGAGGTACAGTATGAGAAAAAAATGTTATCATTTTTTTGGTGGTCTGTTGAATGCACAGGCGAATTGGCTGAATAAAATGTCGGAGAAGGGCTATCGTCTTATTCGAGCGGGGAAAATGTTATATGAGTTTGAAGAATGTAAACCTAATGAAGTAAAATACTGTGTAGAATTTATCGGAGAAAAATCGAAAGAGAATGCAAAAGACTATTCCCTCTTTTTGGAAGATATGGGCTATAAGGTATTTTTCAAAAATATCAATCTTAACTATTCTGTCGGTAAGGTGCGTTGGCGTCCATGGGCTGAAAAAGGCGGACGCATTGCGACCAACACTACAACCTTCAACCGTGAATTGTTGATTGTAGAAAAAGAGAATGATGGAAAGCCGTTTGAACTTCATACTTCCTATGAGGACAAGGAAAACTATTACAGAAATCTGCGTAATCCATGGTTGTTGATACTGCTTATGTTTGCAATATTTGCAGTTATAAATCATTCGATTGTTTTTGGTGTGCTTGCTTTGATTTCTCTGATTCCCGTTCTTATATATCAAATACAAATCATGCACAACAGACAAGAAGCAAAAACACAAGAATGATAATATAAATAGCAAATCCAGCCGAGCCAGTCAACGGCAAGTAAATGGGCTGCACCCACCGTTGACAGCCCCGCCTGTCCTTGCCGGTGGGTAATCAAGGGGCGACAGCAGAAAATGCTGCCGCCCTTTCCCATAATTGAAGAAAGGGGGATTTTCCATGACCGAACAGGAAGCCTATCAAGAACATATCCGCTATACCCATGATACCTATTGCCGGATTGTTATTCGCCATGCGTCCTTTGACGCTGCCCGTATGCTGGCGGCGAGGTGGAGACGGGAAATCTCTCTTGAATATTTGACCGAAGAAAAGTTTGTCCCACTAAGCACCACAGACGAGTATTTTCAAGTGCCGGACTATGGCGAAACTTATCTGTTTTCTGTCCGGGGGCAGACGATATTTTTAGATAGCTGTTCCCTTGCGGCGGCTCTTGCCGGGCTGCCGGAACAGACACAAGAGGAAATCTTTTTATATTACTTCCAGCACTTGACACAGAAAGAAATCGGAGAACAAAGCGGCTGGACACGCAGCACAATCGGGCGGCATATTCAGCTTGCCTTGAAGCGGCTGAAAGAGGAAATGGAGGTGTTGTCCCATGAGTAACCGACTTCTCCCCTATGACACTATCATAAAGGCACATGAGGGCGACCCCATAGCGATACAAGCCGTCCTTGACCGATACGCTGGATATATCCGCTACTTCTCCAACATGAACGGTTATTATAACTCTGATATGGAGGACTACATCAGAACAAAGCTGATTGAAAGCCTGTTCAAGTTTCGGCTTGACCGATAACATAAAAACTGAATATCCCGCCGCCCCGCAGCGGCACATGAAGCAGTAAATCCGAAAAAGATTTGCTGCTTTTTTTGCGCCCATTTTTGGCAAATTTCCAAATGTTCCGTATTAGACAGTGAAGCCAAAAAAGATTGCCGTTTTTTTCAGACGGCGAGCAAAACACAGTTTCCAAAACGCCTTATTGTCGGGAAAGACCACGCCGCAGGAAAAGTTCTTGCCGGAAAGTCCGTCATTTTTGCTTTTTGCGGTGTTGTAGGGAGTAAGGGGAGAACGCCGCCCGCAGCCTTTTATAAAAAAGCTGGTTATAGATTTCCCGAAAAAGTGGCAGTAGCAAGTGAACGGCAGTCCGGCAGTTTCTTAGAGCAAGATTCTACCGAGGTGCCAAAATTCGCTTATCGCTCATTTTGCCCCTGCGGGAATCTTGTTGGGGAGTGCCTTCCCCAAACCCTGCTATGCGGCTTGTGCCGCTTGAAAATCCCACCAAAAAATACTTAAAAAATCGCCCACAAAACGGCGGTAAGTGAAAGGAGTTGATACCCATAGGAAAGCGATACAATACGCCCCACCGAAGCCATGTAGTCAAGACACGCATGACCGAAGAAGAATATGCCGACTTCACAGAACGGCTAAAGAATTATGACATGAGCCAAGCCGAGTTTATCCGACAAGCCATTACAAGGGCGACCATTCGCCCCATTGTTACCGTTTCCCCGGTCAATGATGAACTGCTGTCCGCTGTTGGAAAGTTGATAGCCGAATACGGAAAAATCGGCGGCAACCTTAATCAGATCGCCCGTGCCCTCAACGAATACGGAACGCCCTACAATACGCTGTCCGTTGAAGTGCGAGCCGCCATTTCCGACCTTGCCGCCTTGAAGTTTGAAGTCTTGCGAAAGGTAGGTGACGCTGTTGGCAACATTCAAGCATATCAGCTCTAAAAATGCGGACTACGGTGCAGCCGAGCAGTATCTAACCTTTGAGCATGACGAGTTTACCATGAAGCCCACCCTTGACGAAGCCGGGCGGCTCATTCTCCGGGAGGATTACCGAATAGCCACGCTGAACTGCGGCGAGGAAGATTTTGCCGTTGCCTGTATGCGGGCAAATCTCCGATACGGCAAGAACCAAAAACGGGAAGATGTGAAAAGCCACCACTATATCATTTCCTTTGACCCACGGGACGCAGCGGACAACGGCTTGACCGTAGACCGGGCGCAAGCATTGGGCGAGGAATTTTGTGCCGAGCATTTCCCAGGACACCAAGCCATTGTCTGTACCCACCCGGACGGACACAACCACAGCGGCAATATCCATGTTCACATTGTTATCAATTCTCTGCGTATCGAGGAAGTACCCTTACTGCCCTACATGGACAGACCGGCAGATACCCGTGCCGGGTGCAAGCACCGCTGTACGGACGCTGCTATGGAATACTTCAAAGCCGAGGTCATGGAGATGTGCCACCGGGAAAATCTCTATCAAATCGACCTTTTGCATGGCAGCAAAAACCGCATTACCGAGCGTGAGTATTGGGCGCAGCGGAAAGGGCAGGCAAAGCTGGACAAGGAAGCTGCCGCCTTGCCAGCCGAGGAGCAGCCAGCCAAGCCCACGAAGTTTGAAACAGACAAGGAAAAATTGCGGCAGGCCATACGCACCGCGCTGTCCTCTGCCGCAAGCTATGGCGAGTTCGCCGCCGTTCTCTTGCAACAGGGCGTGACTGTCAAGGAGAGCCGAGGGCGGCTATCCTACCTCACGCCGGACAGGACAAAGCCCATTACCGCCCGCAAGCTGGGAGATGATTTTGACCGCGCTGCCGTTCTTACTCTTTTGGAGCAGAACGCCCACAGAGCCGCCGAAAAGACCGTACCCATACCCGAATACCATACCGCTGAAACAAACCGCACAGAGCGAGGAAAAACGCAGAAAATCGCCCCGACAGGCAACATTCAGAGAATGGTTGACCGTGCGGCGAAGCGAGCCGAGGGAAAAGGTATCGGCTATGACCGTTGGGCGGCTGTCCACAATCTCAAACAGATGGCGGCTACCGTTGCCGCTATGGAGCAATACGGCTTTACCCCGGATGAACTGGACGCAGCCCTTGTGTCTGCCAATGCGGATTTACACAGCAGCACCGCCAAGCTGAAGCCCATTGAAACGGCTATCCGTGAGAAAAAGGACTTGCAGAAACAGGTGCTTGCCTATGCCAAGACAAGAGATGTGCGTGACGGCTTGAAAAAGCAGAAAACCGATAAGGCACGCAAAGCCTACCGGGAAAAGCATGAAAGCGACTTTATCATAGCAGACGCAGCCGTAAGATATTTTCGGCAAAAAGACATTATCAAGCTGCCCACCTATAAATCGTTGCAGGCTGAAATCGAGCAGCTTACCGCCGAGAAGAACGCCCTTTACAACGAGTACCGGGCAAATAAAGAGCGTGTCCGGGAGTTGCAGACCATGAAAAGCAATCTTTCCCAAATGCACCACGGCGAACCGAGCAGACAGAAAAAGCATGAACAGGAGCGTTAAAAACCGCCCCGAAATGATACCGAAACCAAACAAAAACAGGGATATACCCTTACCCCTATCCGCAATACTCCCCGACCTCAAAACAGGGCGTACAGGGCAAAAAATCCCCGAAAATGATACCGAGAAGATACAGTTTTCCCGCCCTATCCGTGATACCCACGGAAACGGCAGAAAGGAGCGTACCAATGCCACGCATGAGCAACAAACGGCGGATTGAATGGAGCTTTTTCCTCAACCACCGAAACCGAATTACCTATAACGACCTTTGCCGGGGGTGCACCCACGATTGCAAGCAGAGTTTCCGAGCCGTGATTATCCTCTGCCACCGGTATTACTCCAAGCGTTGGAAACCAAAGGAGGACACCGCCTATGGCAGATAACCGCAAATATTACTACCTCAAACTGAAAGAAAGCTATTTTGATGATGACGCTATCGTGCTGTTGGAGAGTATGCCGGACGGTATTCTCTATTCCAACATTCTCTTGAAGCTGTACTTAAAATCGCTGAAAAACGGCGGCAAGTTGCAGCTTGACGAGAATATCCCTTACACAGCACAGATGATCGCCACTCTTACCCGTCAGCAGGTAGGCACGGTGGAACGGGCGTTAGGGATTTTTCAGCAGTTGGGGCTTGTGGAGCAGCTACACGGCGGCTTGCTCTACATGACCGATATTGAACTGATGATAGGGCAATCCTCTACCGAAGCGGAACGAAAACGGGCGGCAAGGCTTGCAAACAAGGCTTTGCCACCACCCCGGACAAACGGCGGACATTTGTCCGACATTCGTCCGCCAGAGATAGAGATAAAGAAAGAGATAGATATAGAGATAGAAAAAGAGAGAGAGTTAGAAACGGGACAAGCCCCCGCCCGCAGCTATGGCAGATACAACAATGTTTTTCTTTCCGATACGGAACTGGACGAGCTGAAAGCGGAACTGCCCGACAAATGGGAGTATTATATTGACCGCTTATCTACTCATATAGCGTCCAAAGGAACGAAATACCGCAGTCATGCAGCCACGATATACAAGTGGGCGCAGGAGGACGAAGCCAAGAAACCGCCGAAAAAAGGCATACCCGATTACACCTTTAAGGAGGGCGAGAGTTTATGACTGAACTTTTTACCGATACCGTTTTGAATATGATGACTACTACCGCAGAGCCGGAGGACTACACGGGCGAGGACGGTCTGCTTTACTGCAGCAAATGCCGCACGGCGAAAGAAGCCTACTTTCCCAAAGAAACCGCCGCATGGTTGGGGCATGACAAGCACCCGACAGAATGTGACTGCCAACGGGAGAAGCGTTTGGAATGTGAATCCGCCGAGGAACGCAGACGACACCTTAACACCGTTATGGAACTGAAACGCCGGGGCTTTACCGACCTCACCATGCAGGAATGGACTTTTGCACATGACAACGGCAAATGCCCGCAGATGAGCAAGGCACATTTATATGTGGAGCATTGGGAGCAGATGAGAGAAAACAACTATGGTCTGCTCTTGTGGGGCAAGGTAGGCACAGGAAAAAGCTATTTTGCCGGGTGCATTGCCAATGCCCTTATGGAACAGGAAATCTCCGTCCGCATGACAAACTTTTCTGCGATACTGAATGATTTAACTGCCAGCTTTGAGGGGCGAAACGAATATATCGAGCGTCTTTGCCGTTTCCCTCTGCTGATACTTGATGATTTTGGTATGGAGCGTGGCACAGAGTACGGTTTGGAACAGGTCTACAATGTAATTGACAGCCGATACCGCAGCCGAAAGCCGCTGATTGTCACCACCAATCTAAGCCTTACGGAACTGCAGAATCCACAGGACACCGCCCACGCCCGTATCTATGACCGAGTGCTTGAAATGTGTCTGCCTATCCTCTTTACAGGCAAGAACTTCCGAAAGGAAACGGCACAAGCCAAGCTCAATGGACTAAAAGAACTGTTGAAATGAAAGGAGTTGCCTATGACAGAAAACAAACAGAATAACAATGACCGCACCGACCGCCGCCCGGACTGCGTGACGGAGATCCGCATGGGTAACACCGTGCTTGTTGTGTCCGGCTTTTTCAAGAAAGATACCACAGCCACCGCAGCCGACAAGATGATGAAAGTGCTGGAAGCGGAAACTGCTACACAAAAAACGGTGATTTAACATGATACTGAAAAGCGGTCACGCTTTTGGCGTGACCGCTGGCGGAGAAATTATAGGTTGAAAAATGCGGAGAGTGCTTTCCCCAAATCTTCGGGAGCGTCTATGTTTACTTCATGTCCAGAATTTTTAATCACTAATAATTCGGCTTGTGGTAACTGCGATTGAAGCTGTAAAGAAGCCTGTTTATTTGCTGCATCTTTCTCCCCGCAGATAACCATTACAGGGCTATTGATACACTTCAATTCTTTTTGGAAATCCAAGTTTATCATGGATTTTGACAGATTGATAAAATCCGTTTTACCAAGTCCCATGCTTTCAAATGTTCTTTTAGGCATAAACCGAAAGAGCATATTTTGAAATTGCAAGAGTTTTTTCGGCATTGTATATTGTGTCGCAACCAACGCCAAAGAGTTTATTTTATCTGGATTTTCAATCCCATATTGCAATGCGAGAATACCGCCTAAAGATAGCCCACAGATATTGACCGGTTCTGAAAATTGCTTACAGTATTCGGAGAAAGCAAGATATAAAACTTGATAGCAGACCTCTTTATCTTCAAACCAATCAAAAAGGTTCGGGCATAAAATGTCCGCACTTTTCCCCATAGTGTTAATCGTATTTTTCCAGCTTGATGATGTTTGCCCTAATCCATGAAGTAATATAGTTTTCATTTTCTCTCCTGCAATGTCTGATGTGTATTTACGGTAAAGTATATCACAGAGTTATGAACTTTTCTATCTTTTTTGCAGCGAGAAGCCGCACAGTAAAAAATCGTCATTTTGACAGGCGGTAAAGAAGCAGAAGCCGCTATACAGACAGCCGCCCCATGTGGTATAATCGAAATACGGAATAGTGGGGCTGGCTGTCGGAAACGGAGGATTTTATGTTAAGACAGACCAACCAACAACCAATTACCGCCCTTTACCCAAGACTTTCCCATGAGGACGAGCTGCAAGGCGAGAGCAATTCCATTTCCAACCAGAAGCGTATTCTTGAAACCTATGCAAAGCAGAACGGCTTTTCCAATCTGCGCTGGTACACGGACGACGGTTATTCTGGTGCGAACTTTCAAAGACCCGGTTTTCAAGCCATGCTTGCGGACATTGAAGCCGGAAAAGTCGGGACAGTTATCGTAAAGGATATGTCGAGGTTAGGGCGAAACTACCTGCAAGTGGGAATGTACACGGAAATGGTTTTCCCACAGAAAGGCGTCCGCTTCATCGCTATCAATGACGGAGTGGACAGCGCACAGGGCGACAATGACTTTGCCCCGCTGCGGAATATCTTTAACGAATGGCTGGTGAGAGATACGAGCAAGAAAATCAAAGCAGTAAAACGCTCAAAAGGTATGAGTGGCAAGCCAATCACAAGCAAACCTGTGTATGGCTACCTCATGGACGAGGACGAAAATTTCATTATTGACGATGAAGCTGCACCCGTAGTTAAGCAGATATACAACCTCTGCCTTGCCGGGAACGGTCCGACCAAGATAGCCCGTATGCTCACAGAGCAGCAAATCCCCACGCCGGGAACGCTTGAATACCGCAGGACGGGCAGCACCCGCCGCTACCACCCCGGCTATGAGTGCAAGTGGGCGACCAATACCGTAGTGCATATCCTTGAAAACCGGGAATACACGGGCTGTCTGGTAAATTTCAAGACAGAAAAACTTTCTTACAAAGTCAAGCACAGTGTAGAAAATCCCCCGGAAAAGCAAGTGATTTTCGGGAACCACCACGAGCCTATCATAGACACCCAAACATGGGAACGGGTGCAGGAGCTTCGCAAACAGCGCAAACGCCCAAACCGCTATGATGAAGTGGGTTTGTTCTCCGGCATACTGTTCTGTGCGGACTGCGGCAGCGTGATGTATCAGCAGCGATACCAGACGGACAAGCGCAAGCAGGACTGTTATATCTGCGGCAACTACAAGAAACGCACCCATGACTGTACGGCGCACTTTATCCGCACCGACCTCTTGACCGCTGGTGTACTCTCCAATCTGCGGAAAGTGACCAGCTATGCGGCAAAGCATGAAGCCCGGTTTATGAAGCTCTTGATTGAGCAGAACGAGGACGGGGGCAAGCGCAGGAACGCCGCCAAGAAAAAGGAGCTGGAAGCCACCGAGAAACGCATAGCCGAGTTATCCGCTATCTTCAAGCGACTGTATGAGGACAGCGTGACCGGGCGCATATCAGACGAGCGTTTCACAGAGCTGTCGGCAGACTATGAAGCGGAGCAACGGGAACTGAAAGAAAGAGCCGCTGTTATTCAAGCGGAGCTTTCCAAAGCACAGGAAGCCACCGTGAACGCAGAAAAGTTTATGAATGTTGTCCGGCGGCATACCAGCTTTGAAGAACTTACCCCTACTTTGTTGCGGGAGTTTGTAGAGAAAATCGTTGTGCATGAGTGCAGCTATGACGAGAACAAGACCCGTAGGCAGGACATTGAGATTTATTATTCTTTTGTTGGCAAGGTGGACTTGCCCGAATAACCGCCCGACCTATCCGACACAAGAGCTAAGTGCCGGATAGGAACGGCAAAATTTTTTGCACTTCTATTACTTCTTTATCACACATCAACAAAGAGCCAGGGCATGAAGCAGCTCATGGCGGGCGGCGGCGTCGCTTTGATCGGCGGCACCCTTGTTCCCCTGCTTTCTCAACTTTTTGGATAATGCCTAAAACAAATACCACCCGCCGCGCCCTCTCGGAAACGGGAGGGCGCGGGAAAGGAGGGATTAACTTTTGATATGGCAGATGATTGAAGATTGGTTTCGCGGCATTTTGACAGACGGGATTTTATCGAACCTTTCCGGCTTGTTTGACAGCGTAAATACAGAGGTTGGAGAAATCGCAACACAAGTCGGCACGACCCCCGCCGGGTGGAACGCGGGCATATTCAACATGATACGCAGCCTTTCGGAAAACGTCATTGTACCGATTGCGGGCGTTATCATTACCTTTGTCATGTGTTATGAACTAATCCAGCTTGTAATTGAAAAAAACAATCTGCACGATCTCGACACTTGGATTTTCTTCAAATGGATTTTTAAGACCTTTGTTGCGGTGCTGCTGGTAACAAACACTTGGAACATCGTCATGGGAGTTTTCGACGTTACGCAGAGCTTCGTCAATCAGAGCGCGGGGGTTATCATATCCGATACAAGCATAGACGTTACCACCGTCATTACCGACATTGAAGCAAAACTCGACGCTATGAGCGTGGGCGGTCTTTTGGGGTTATGGTTTCAATCCCTCTTTGTAGGGCTTACCATGAAAGCCCTGTCAATCTGCATTATGCTTGTGGTGTATGGGCGCATGATTGAAATATATCTTGTAACGAGCGTTGCCCCTATCCCTATGGCAACAATGGTAAATCACGAATGGGGCAGCATGGGACAGAATTACTTAAAATCTTTGCTTGCGCTTGGTTTTCAGGCGTTTCTGATCTTGGTGTGTGTCGGCATTTATGCGGTGTTGATACAAACAATCGCAGCGACCGACGACATTTCCGGCGCGATCTGGGCTTGCATGGGCTATACCGTCCTCTTGTGCTTTACGCTTTTCAAAACGGGAAGCCTTGCAAAGAGCGTCTTTTCGGCACATTAAGGGGGTGAGTTATGATTTGAAAATCGGTTTAATCGACGTTGACAGCCATAATTTCCCCAACCTCTGCTTGATGAAGCTATCCGCGTATCATAAAGCAAAGGGGCATACGGTGGAATGGTGGAACGCAAAGGGGCGGTACGACCTTGTATATAAAAGCCGCGTCTTTACGGACACCTATTCCAAAGACACGATAACCGTTACCAACGCGGAACAAGTTATTTTCGGCGGTACGGGCTACGACACGAAAAACCGCTTGCCGCCGGAAGTGGAACACAGTTACCCGGATTATTCTATCTACCCGCAGTTTTTCGGGATTGCCTACGGCTTTTTAAGCCGGGGTTGTCCGAGAAATTGCGGGTTTTGCATTGTCAGCAGTAAAGAGGGACGCAAAAGTGTTAAGGTTGCGGATTTGTCCGAGTTTTGGAAATGGCAGCCGGAAATAAAAATCATGGACGCTAATCTGCTTGCCTGTCCCGACCATGAAAATCTCATTGAGCAGCTTATACGAAGCCGCGCATGGGTGGATTTTTCGCAAGGGCTGGATATTCGCCTTGTGAACAGGGATAATGTCAGCCTGTTAAATCGGGTACGGATAAAAGCGGTACATTTTGCATGGGATAATCCCGACGAGGACTTAACCGGGTATTTCCAACGTTTTTTGGATTTGACCGCCATTAAGAGCAGCCGCCAGCGGCGCGTGTATGTTCTTACCAACTACGGCAGCACTCACGAACAGGATTTATACCGCGTGAACACCTTGCGGGCTATGGGCTTTGACCCGTATGTGATGATTTACGAGCGTCCAACCGCCCCGCCTGTTACCCGCCATTTGCAACGGTGGGTAAATAACAAACGGCTTTTCTATGCTGTCCCCCGTTTTGAAGATTACATTCCGGGCAGAAAGGAGGTTTGAAATGGCGTATGTAACCGTCCCAAAGGACTTAACAAAAATCAAAAGCAAGGTAATGTTCAACCTTACGAAACGACAGCTAATTTGTTTCAGCGCGGCGGTAGCAATCGGACTGCCGCTGTTCTTTTTGGTAAAAGACAGCGTTGGAACAACCACAGCGGCATTGTGCATGGTGCTTGCCATGCTGCCTATGTTTTTGCTTGCCATGTACGAGAAAAACGGGCAACCGCTGGAAGTGATTATTCGGCAATTTGTGGAAGTGAAGTTTCTTCGCCCCAAAGAGCGACCTTATCAGACCAACAATTTTTATGCCGCCCTTGCGCGGCAAGAGCAATTAGATAAGGAGGTACGGGCGATTGTCAAAGGAAAAGAAAAACACCCAAAACGAAAAGCGTAAACTTTCCCGACAGGAAAGAAAACAGATAGATACCCTTATCCGACAGGCAAAGGGCGACGGGAAGCCCCATACGGCGCAGGACAGCATACCGTTTGAGCGAATGTATAAGGACGGGATTTGCCGCCTTGCAAACGGGCGGTATTCCAAGTGCATTGAGTTTGAGGACATCAACTATCAGCTTGCGCAGCCGGACGACAAAACCGCCATTTTTGAAGCCCTTTGCGATATGTATAACTCGTTCGACGCTTCTATCAGCGTGCAGCTTTCCCTAATCAGCCGCCATGCGAACAAGGACGATTTCAAGAACAGTATCACGATTGCGCCGCAGAATGATGACTTCGACAGTATCAGAGCAGAATACACCGAAATGCTTAGGACGCAGCTTGAACGCGGAAACAACGGGCTTATCAAGACCAAGTTTCTCACCTTTACCGTTGAAGCAAAGGACATTAGATCGGCGCGGGCGCGTCTTGCCCGCATTGAAACGGACACCCTCAACCATTTTAAGGTGATCGGCGCGGCGGCGCGGGTATTGGACGGGAAACAGCGTCTTGAAGTGCTGCATGGGATTTTCCACCCGGACGGGGAACGCTTTAACTTTGCGTGGGAATGGCTACCCGCAAGCGGTCTTTCTGTCAAAGACTTTATCGCGCCGTCCTCTTTCCGATTTGGCGACGGGCGAATGTTTCAAATGGGCGGCAAGTTTGGCGTAGTTTCCTTTTTGCAGATCGTCGCGCCGGAACTCTCCGACCGTATGCTTGCCGACTTCATGGACGCGGAAAACGGGATTATCGTCAATCTGCACATTCAGAGTATCGACCACAACGAAGCAATCAAGACGATTAAGCGCAAGATTACCGACCTTGACCGTATGAAAATCGAGGAACAGAAAAAAGCAATCCGCAGCGGCTACGACATGGATATTATTCCGTCCGACCTTGCCACCTACGGCGGGGAAGCAAAAAACCTACTCCGCGATTTGCAGAGCCGCAACGAAAGAATGTTTCTGCTTACGCTGCTTGTCTTAAACCTTGCAGATACCAAGCAGAAATTGGATAACGAAGTATTTGGAGCGGCGGCAATCGCGCAGAAATACAACTGCATTTTGACCCGCCTTGACTACCGGCAGGAACAGGGGCTTATGTCCTCTATCCCGTTGGGGGAAAACCTTATCCATATCCAGCGCGGCTTGACGACCAGCAGCACCGCCGTTTTCGTTCCCTTTACGGTGCAAGAGCTGTTCCAAAGCGGCGAAGCATTGTATTACGGCTTAAACGCCCTTTCCAACAACATGATTTTGTGCGACCGAAAGAAGCTGAAAAATCCCAACGGCTTGATACTCGGCACACCGGGCAGCGGCAAAAGTTTTTCTGCAAAACGCGAAATCACAAACGCTTTTCTTATCACGTCCGACGACATTATCATTTGCGACCCCGAAGCCGAATATTACCCCCTTGTCGGACGTTTGAAAGGACAGGTTATCAAGGTTTCGCAGAACAGCACGCAGTACATTAACCCTATGGATATTAACCTCAATTACAGCGAGGGCGACACGCCCATAGCCTTAAAGAGCGATTTTATCCTTTCCTTTTGTGAGTTGATTATGGGAGGTAAAAACGGGCTGGAAGCTGTCGAAAAGACCTTGATTGACCGCGCTGTTATCAGCGTGTACCGCAACTACCTTGCCGACCCGAAGCCGGAGAATATGCCGATTTTGGGCGACCTCTACGACGAGATCAAGAAGCAGCCGGAAAAGGAAGCGCAGCGTATCGCGGCGGCATTGGAACTCTATGTAAACGGCAGCTTGAACATTTTTAACCACAGGACAAACGTTGACATTCATAATCGCCTTGTCTGCTTTGATATTAAGGAACTCGGTACGCAGCTTAAAAAAGTCGGTATGCTTATCGTCCAAGACCAAGTATGGAACAGAGTAACGGTAAACCGCAGCGAGGGCAAGGCGACGCGGTATTACATCGACGAATTTCATTTACTCTTGAAAGAGGAACAGACCGCAGCATACAGCGTCGAGATTTGGAAGCGTTTTAGGAAGTGGGGCGGTATTCCGACAGGTATCACGCAGAACGTCAAAGACCTTTTGACGAGCAGAGAAGTTTCAAACGTTTTTGAAAACAGCGATTTTGTCTATATGCTCAACCAAGCACAGGGCGACAGGGAAATCCTTGCAAAGCAGCTTAACATTTCGCAGCAGCAAATGACCTATGTAACCCATTCCGACGCGGGCGAGGGGCTTATTTTCTACGGCAACGTGATTTTGCCCTTTATTGACCGTTTCCCGCAGGATACGGAACTGTACCGCGTCATGACGACCAAACCCGGCGAGGTGTCGGCATGAGGATAGAAACGGACAAAATCTATTGCGGCGACAGCTTGCAGGTGCTTCAAACCTTGCCGGAAAACGCAGTTGATTGTTGCGTAACGTCCCCGCCCTACTATGCCTTGCGGGACTATGGCGCAGACGGGCAGATCGGACGGGAAGCAACGCCGGAAGAATATGTTTCCCGCATTACGGCGGTATTCCATGAGGTAAAGCGGGTGCTTACGCCGGAGGGGACTTGTTGGCTGAATATCGCGGACACTTATTGCGGCACAGGCAGCAAAGCCGACCACCAAGACCCCAAATATCCCAAAGGCAGGAACGGGCAGCAAGTGGCGTTCAACCACCGCGCCCCCGGCTGTAAGCCCAAAGATTTAATCGGTATTCCGTGGCTTGTAGCCCTTGCCTTGCGGGGCGACGGTTGGTATTTGCGCAGTTCTATCATTTGGCACAAAACAAACCCCATGCCAGAAAGCACGCGGGACAGGCCGACCCGCTGCTATGAATATGTGTTTCTGCTTACCAAGTCAAAGAAGTATTACTACAATTGGCAAGCAGTAGCCGAGCCGATAGCCCCCACAACGGCGGGGCGGCTGAAAAGCGGAGTTAGCAAAGGAAACAAGTATAACGTTACTGTTCCGGGGCAAAACCAGCCGCAGAAAATCAACCGCCCCCGCGAAAAGGGCGCATACGCCGACGAGTTGATTTGTCCCGTCCGCAGCCGTCGCAACGTTTGGCAGATCAACAATGTCGCGTATCATGGCGGGCATTTCGCAGCATACCCGCCCAAACTTGCGGAAACGTGCATTTTGGCGGGCTGTCCCGTGGGCGGGATTGTCCTTGATCCGTTTTTAGGCAGCGGCACCACCGCAGCGGCGGCAAAGCACCTTTCCCGCCGCTATATCGGCATTGAGTTAAACCCCGACTATTGCACCCTTGCAAAACAGCGGATTGGAGGTGATGAAGATTGAGCAAGGAATGGAAAGCCCCCGACAAGGTAACGCAGAAAATGACCCGCGACGGGGCGGTTGCGGAAAACCTCACGACGGGCGAAACAACGAGTATCAGCGAAAGGCCGCAGGAGGAAAACTATTCCCAAGCCCCTACCGCAGCGGCAGAAAAGGCTGTTGACCGTATCGGCGCAGAGGTTGAACGGCAAGCGGCAAAGGGCGCAGGGAAAAAAGCCCTTGACGCGGCGCAGCTAAAAACCCATACTTCCCGCTTGCAGTTTTCCGAAGCGGAACGGGCAACGCCGGAATTGCAGAAATCTATCCGTAAATCCGAGAAAGCGGCAGACCGTTTAGACGCAGCGCGGGCGGCTATCCCCAAGCAGACCAAAATCAAGAAAGAGCGCGTTTTTGACGAAGCGAAAGGCAAGGCAAAGACGCGCCTTTCCTTTGAAAAGACGGATAAGCCCCCAAACGGCAAGTTGCGGCATAACCCCTTGTCCCGTCCGGCGCAGGAGTTGAACAGCACCGTACATGGGAAAATCTACGAGGTTGAGAAAGAAAATGTCGGTGTGGAAAGCGGGCACAGGGTAGAACTTGCGGGCGAGAAAGCGGGCGGTATGGCGGCGCGGACGGTAAAGCGCGGCATACGCAGCCACAAGCTGAAACCCTACCGGGCAGCGGCGGCAGCCGAGAGAAAGGCGGTAAAGGCAAACGCCGATTTCCTCTATCAAAAGGCGCTGCACGATAACCCCGCCCTTGCGCACTCAAACCCGATTTCCCGTTTTTGGCAGAAGCAGCGCATTAAAAAGCAGTATGCAAAGACGCTGAAAGCGGGCGGCAAAGTGAAAAAGACCGCCGAAGCCACCGCAAAGGCGGCGAAGAAAACCGCGCAGGAAACCAAACGGGCGACGTTCTTTGTCGTCCGGCACTGGAAAGGCTGCTTGCTTGTGGGCGGGATTGCCTTTATCGTGCTTCTGCTTTTCGGCGGCTTGTCCTCTTGCTCCCTCTTTGGCGGCAACAGCGGCAGCGGCTTAATTGCGTCGTCCTATCTTTCCGAGGACGCGGATATTACAGGCGCGGAAAGCGCGTATGCCGCTATGGAAGCCGAGTTACAAGATATGCTGAATAATATCGAGCGCGAATACCCCGGCTATGACGAATACCGGGTGAACGCGGACGAGATCGAGCATGACCCCTATGTGCTAATCTCTATCCTTTCCGCGCTGCATGAGGGCGTGTTTACCCTTGATGAAGCGCAAAGCACCCTTGAAATGCTCTTTGAGAAACAGTATATCTTGACCGTTGAGGAAGAAGTACAGGTACGATACCGCACCGAAACGAGGACGGACAGCGAGGGCAACGAATATGAGGTTGAAGTACCCTACAACTATTACATTCTCCATGTGGATTTGGAAAACTTCAACCTTTCCCATGTCCCCGTCTACATCATGGGCGAGGAACAGCTATCCATGTACGCTATGTATATGTCGTCGCTGGGAAACCGCCCCGATTTGTTCCCGTCGTCCGGCTATGTGTCTAAATACTATGAAAACCCGCCCGCCGATTATGAAGTACCCGCCGCGCTGCTTAATTCCGATGAACAGTTTGCGCGGCTCATAGAGGAAGCGGATAAATACGTCGGCTTTCCCTATGTGTGGGGCGGCAGCACCCCGGAAACCTCTTTTGATTGCAGCGGCTTTGTGAGTTATGTATTGACGAACAGCGGCCTATACAATACGGGCAGACTTGGGGCGCAAGGGCTTTACAACATTTCAACCCGCGTTTCCAACCCGCAGCCGGGGGATTTGGTTTTCTTTACGGGTACATACGACACGCCGGGGGTATCTCATGTGGGTATCTACGTTGGCGAGGACGGGGACGGAAGCCCCGTCATGCTGCATTGTGGCGACCCGATACAATACGCAAAACTTGATACAAGCTATTGGCAATCCCATTTTTACGCCTATGGGCGGCTACATTACAACTGACTTTGAAAGGAGTTTATTTCTATGGCAAACACGAAACTTGACCGTATCGAAAGGGATATTGAGAAAACGAGGGCGAAAATCCTTGAATACCAAAAAAGGCTGAAAGACCTTGAAGCGCAGAAAATCGAGGAAGAAAACGCGCAGATCGTTCAAATGGTGAAAGCGGTACACCTTGACGGGGCGCAGCTTGCCGCGTTCCTCTCCGCTTACGCCAGCGGCGAAATTGCCTTGCCACAGCCGGACGCAGACTACACCGACGAACAGGAGGAAACCGAAGATGAAGCATAAAAAACTGTTCCGCAGCGTTACCGCTTTGCTTGCCGCCCTTGTACTCATGGGCGGCTTTTCTGTTACCGCTTTTGCGGGCGGCGGTGATGTGAGCGACGAGCCGCCTACCCCCGTAACCGAAACCGAGCCGGAAGAAACGACGGGCGGCTATGAGCCGCAGCCCTTAACGCCGGAGGGCAACATGAGCCTTGTGGACGACATAACGGGCGAAGCGTCCGGCGATAAGCAGTTTATTACCGTCGTTACGAAAAACGGAAACTATTTTTACATCATCATTGACCGCGCCGAGGACGGGGAAAATACCGTCCATTTCCTTAACCAAGTGGACGAAGCGGATTTAACCGCCCTTATGGAGGACGGGCAGACCGAAGCCCCCGTTTGTAGCTGTACTGAAAAATGCGTTGCCGGAAGCGTCAACACCGATTGTCCCGTTTGCAGCGTCAACATGAGCGAGTGCGCGGGCAAGGAAGCCGAGCCGGAGCCGGAAGAAACCGAGCAGCCGCCGGAAGAAGAAAAAGGCGGCGGCATGGGTATTCTGCTTGTCGTGCTGCTTGTTGCCGCAGCGGGCGGCGGCGCGTTCTACTACTTTAAGATTTTGAAGCCCAAAAAGGACGCGGCGAAAGGCAGCAGCAGCCTTGACGACCTTGATTTTGACGAGGACGACGAGGAAACGGAAGTAGTCGAAACCGAACAGACCGAGCAGGAGGACGATAATCTATGAAACTTGTAATTGCAGAAAAACCGAGCGTCGGGGCGGCGATTGCCGCCGTTATGGGCGCGAATGAAAAGCGCAGCGGATATTTTGAGGGCGGCGGCTACCTTGTGTCGTGGTGTATCGGGCATTTGATTAGCCTTGCAGACGCGGCGACCTACAATGAACAATTCCGTAAATGGAAGTACGACGATCTTCCCATTGTCCCGCAGGAGTGGCAGTTTATTGTTGCCAGCGGCAAGGAGCAGCAGTTTTCCATTCTCAAAGACCTTATGCACCGCAGCGACGTTACCGAGATTATCAATGCTTGCGACAGCGGGCGCGAGGGGGAACTCATTTTCCGCTTTGTCTATGAACAGGCGAATTGCAAAAAGCCCTTTTCCCGCCTTTGGATTAGCAGCATGGAAGCAAGTGCAATCCGCGAGGGCTTTTCAAATCTCAAAGACGGGCGCGGCTATGACAACCTCTATCAATCCGCGCTTTGCAGAGCAAAGGCCGATTGGCTCATTGGCATTAACGCGACCCGCCTTTTCTCTATCCTCTACCATAAAACATTGAATGTCGGCAGAGTGCAAACGCCCACCCTTGCTATGCTGGTAAACCGCGACTATGCAATCAGCAGCTTTAAGAAAGAGAAATATCATGTCGTCCGGCTGGACGTTGGCGGCGTTGCCGCCCTTTCCGAAAGGCAGGACGACGAAGCGGCGGCGCGGCAGATGAAAGCGGCTTGCGAGAAATCGCAGGCCGTTTGTACTTCCCTTAAAAAAGAGAAAAAGACCGCAGCCCCGCCGAAACTGTTTGACCTCACCGCCTTGCAGCGGGAAGCAAACCGTTTGTATGGGTTTACGGCGAAACAGACCCTTGACTATGCGCAAGCCCTTTATGAAAAACGGCTTTTGACCTATCCCCGCACCGACAGCAAATATATCACTTCCGATATGGAGGGCAGCACAAAGGAACTTATCACCGGCCTTTGCGCTGCTCTCCCCTTTATGCAGGGCGTGAAGCTGCAAGCCGACCTTGCGAGGATTTGCGACAACAGCAAAGTAACCGACCATCACGCCATTTTGCCGACAGCGGAGTTTGTGAAAACGGGCTTTTCTTCCCTTGCCGAAAGTGAGAAAAAGCTAATGACCCTTGTGTGCGCAAAACTGCTTTGCGCCGTTGCCGCGCCCTATGAGTATGAAGCGGTTACGGCGGTTTTCACTTGCGGCGGCTATACCTTTACCGCAAAGGGCAGGACGACGCTTTGCGAGGGTTGGCGCGAGATTGAAAGACTATCCCGCGCCGCGTCCGGGGAACAGGACGAGGACGCAGAGCCGGAAGCGGTTTTACCCCCGCTTGCCGAGGGGCAGACCTTTGACAATCCGGCAGCGGAGATCTCCGAACGTTACACGCAGCCCCCAAAGGCATTTACCGAAGATACGTTACTTTCGGCTATGGAGAGTGCGGGAAAGGAGGACACGCCGGAGGACGCGGAGCGCAAAGGGTTAGGCACCACCGCGACGCGGGCGGGTATCATTGAAAAACTCATTAGCGCGGGCTTTGCCGAGCGCAAGGGCAAAAAGCTAATCCCCACAAAGGACGGGTATAACCTTGTCGCTATTCTGCCCGACAGCCTTACGTCCCCGCAGCTTACGGCAGAATGGGAAACGCGCCTTACCGGGATTGCAAAGGGCAGCGACAGCCCCGCCGACTTCATGCGCGGGATTGAGGAAATGACAGCGGGGCTTGTCAAGACCTATTCCGCGATTTCCGAGGATAAAGCGAAGCTGTTTACCCCGCAGCGGGAAGCAATCGGCACTTGCCCCCGTTGCGGCGCGGCGGTTTACGAGGGCAAGAAAAACTTTTACTGCTCCGACAGGGCTTGCAGCTTTGTGATGTGGAAGAATGACCGCTTTTTTGAGCAGCGCAAAAAGGCTTTCACAAAGGCGATTGCCGCCGCCCTTTTGAAAGACGGAAAGGTAAAAATCAAAGGTATGTACTCGACCAAGACGGGAAAGACCTTTGACGGAGTTGTGCTGCTTGCCGACACAGGCGGCAAGTATGTAAACTTCCGCGTCGAGCAGAACCGAAAATGATAAGGCTTGATGAAAAGCAATACCGCGCCGTAAAGAAAATGACCCGCGCCGCTTGTGCAAACAACGATTGCGGGAATTGTCTGCTGCTGGACGACGGGGAAACTTGCGTTTGTGTGCAGAGTATCAGCTATTCGCTGCTATGCCGCTATTTCCGCGAAGCGGTATTACCCGCCGACAGGCAGCTTTGCGAACAGATCACCCGCAGCGGGGAAACCGATTTGAAGCGTTGCGCGGTATGCGGCAGCACGTTTGCGGCGGGCAGCAACCGGGCGAAATACTGCCCCGATTGCGCGGCAAAGATACGCCGCAGACAGAAAGCCCAAAGCGAGAGAAACAGGCGTTTACGGATAAAAACAACTACATAGCAAGCACAGCAAACGAGTACCCGTTTGCGAGAAATGCCCGCGCTTCCCATAGAGAGCGCGGGCATTTTGCTTGTTGGGATAGTCCCAAACCCTTATATGACCGAGAAAGGACGTGATGAAAGAATATGCCGTATTCCTCATACGACCATGACAAATTAGAAGCCGCCGAAACCATGCGGATAGAACGCCGGATATATTTTGAAGCAAAGGACAGGGAGATTGCCCCTTATGCTTCCTTGCCGATTGCGCAGCTACTTTCCATGCGCAGCGAAAGCGCGGCGGCAGAACAGGCGATTTTTGACGACCTTAAAGAACGCGCCGCCGCATGGGAAGAACAGGCGGGAAGAACGCTTTTGCTGGATAAAACACTTGAATATGTGAGAACGCCGCACGTCCAGCACACCGCTAACGAGTGGCAGACCACCGAGCATAACCGCCATATTCGCAGCAACCGGGTATATCAGATGAATTACCACATTTACGAAAACACCCGTTACGACAGGGAGAAGCAGCAAAGCGTCCCTTACTCCTATTCTCTCACATGGGGCGTTTATACCAACAGCCCGAACAGGAACGGGCAAGCGAAGATTGCCGGACAAGATAGAAAGGTTTTCACCGACAAGGCAGCTATGGAAAAGTATCTGAATGGGCGTATCAAAGCGTATGACCGCTTGTTTACGGAAATCTCCCCGCCTATCCCGCAGGAGTACGCCGACTATTTCAAAGTAAACGGTATGCTCATGCCGGACTACACCATAGAGGGCGAAGAACCCCCGCAGCAGCAACAGGCGGCAGCTATCCCCGAAAATACCGGGCAGGAAAAGGAGCGTGAACACATGAGCGAACAGTTTTCTATTATGATAGGCAACCGCAGCCGCTTTGACGCGGGCGACCCCGGCGGCTATTGGTTGGATATGCCCGCCACAAAGGAGCAGTTGCACGAAGCTATGCGGAACGTCGGCATTACCGCCGACAACCCGCAGGATTTTTCCATTCGCGGCTATTCCGACGACCCGGAGAAACATATTGCCTTGCCTTATGAAATGGTATGCGCCGCCGACGTGGACGAACTCAATTTTCTTGCGGCGCGGCTCGAACAGCTTGACCCCGCCGAGGTTGGCAAGCTGAACGCAGCTTTGCAGCAGAAAAACGGGCTTGCAAATATTGGACAGGTAATTGACTTCACCTACAACGTGGATTTTTACGTCCATATCCCCGAAGTACATAACTACCACGATTTGGGCGACTATTACTTAAATCAATCCGGCATGGTACAAATGCCCGAAGAATGGAAAGGCGGCATTGACCTTTCTACTTTTGGCAGGAACGCTGCCGCGCAGGAAAAAGGCGCGTTTACCGAGTACGGCTATATCGTGGAAAGCGGCGACGAGTGGGAACGGCAGTTTGAGGGGCGCGAAGTGCCGGAAGAATACCGCATTATGAGTTACCCGCAGCCGGAGCGCGGCGAACAGGACAAAGCCTATATGGACGCAGCCGAAACGCAGCAAGCAGACGCACAGGCCGCAGAGCCGCAGCAGCCCCGCCCCGTCGTCCCCATTATCCTTACTTCCGAAAAGCCCGCCGAAAAGGTAAAGGAGATCACCGCGCGTTTGGAACAGGGCGTACAGGCGATTTTTGACAGCGACCGCTACAAAGAGTTTCTAACCGCTATGTCAAAGTTCCATGATTATAGTTTGAATAACACTATCCTAATTGCTATGCAGGGCGGCAATTTGGTAATGGGCTTCCGTCAATGGGAAAAGGAGTTTGACCGCCATGTAAAGAAAGGCGAGAAAGGCATTAAAATCTTTGCCCCCGCGCCCTACAAGGTGAAAAAGCTGGTTGATAAAATCGACCCCGAAACGAGAAAGCCCATGCTTGACCGCGAGGGAAAAGTGGTAAAGGAAGAAAAGGAAATCACCGTCCCCGCCTTTAAGGTTATAACCGTCTTTGATATTTCGCAGACCGAGGGCAAGGAGTTTCCCGACCTTTCCGTTAAACCGCTGCTTGCCGATGTGGAGCAGTACGAGGATTTTTTCGCCGCCCTTGAAAAAGCGTCCCCCGTCCCGATTGCATTTGAGCAGATCACAAACGGCGCAAATGGGTATTTCAGTTTGACCGACAAGCGTATTGCAATCAAAGAGGGCGTGAGTGAATTACAGGCGGTAAAGACCGCCATTCACGAAATCGCCCATGCGAAGCTGCACGACGTAGACTTAAACGCCCCGCCGGAGCAGCAAAACCGCGTTGACCGCCATACCTGCGAGGTAGAAGCGGAAAGCGTCGCTTATACGGTTTGCCAGCATTTCGGCCTTGATACTTCCGATTACTCTTTCGGCTATGTGGCTGGTTGGAGCAGCGGCAAGGAAATGACCGAGTTAAAAGCGTCCCTTGAAACAATACAGACCACCGCAAAGGAACTCATTACCGAGATTGAGGGGCATTTTACCGAGTTGCAGCAGCAGCGGCAAGCCGAGCAGGAGCAGGGCGATACCTTTTCCATTTATCAGTTAAAGCGCGGGGACGAAACAAGGGACTTGCGCTTTGAGCCTTATGACCGTCTGCAAGCGGCTGGACTTACCATTGACCGGGTAAATTATGAACTCGTCTATACTGCACCGCTTACAAAGGATATGACGCTGGGCGACATTTGGGAAAGGTTTAATATCGACCACCCCGCCGACTTTAAGGGGCATAGCCTTTCCGTTTCCGACATTGTTGTGCTTCATCAGAACGACGAGGACACCGCCCACTATGTAGACAGTATCGGTTTTCAGCAAGTGCCGGAGTTTTTGCAGGAGCAGCAGACCCCCGTATTTGACAAGCTGCCGCCCGAACAGCAGCAAGCCTTGTCCGACACCGTACAAGACACTTTGCAAATGCTGGTTGACGCAGACAAGCGGATTTATGGCGACGTTACGGGCAAGACCCTTGAAGCAATCGCGGCGCAAGGATATTCCTACAAGGACGGGCAGCTTGAAAAGCAGCAGCCGGAAGCGACCCCCGACAGCCTTTTGACGGGTGAAACCGTTAGAACGCCGAGGGGCAATTTTCATATTACCGATATGAGCCGTGAACAGATCGAAGCGGCGGGCTTTGGTTTTCATCATGCGTCGGAGGACGGGAAGTATCTCATTATGGGAAATGGCACACAGGCTTATGCCATAGCCGCCGAGCAGCCGCAGCGGGATAATCCCTTAAAGCACGTCGAGGACACCATAGAGCAGAACGACAACAATTTTGACGGGCTTATCAATAATACGCCGCAAACGCCCACCGTCGCGGATTTTGAGCAGCGGGCAAAGGCGGGGGAAGCGATTTCCGTTACCGACCTTGCAAAAGCGGTAAAAGCCGAGAAACGGGAACAGCCGCAGAAAAAACCGTCCATTTTGAAGAAGCTGGACGAATACAAGAAACAGGCGGCGCAGCAGCCGAAAGATAAACAGAAAGAGCATAAAAAGGATTTGGAGGTTTGATAGCATGAATACCCGCTTTACCATTGAGGAAGAAAACATTGTTGCGATCTACGCCGAGGACAGCCGGGAAACAACGCTTGAAAATATCCTTGCCGCCATGCCCTACATGGACGAGGATATGCGCCAGCTTGCCGCCGCAGCGGTGAACAAGCTGCAAGCCATGACGGACAGCGAGTTTTCCGAAAGGGAGTTTATCTTGACCGACGAGGAATAGCCCATAGAGAACAGGGGCGCGGTTGCCGATTTCCGGCACCGCGCCCCTGTTCTTTTTTTGTCCTTGCGTGGACAATTAGAAAGCCGTTTTTGCGGGTTTGAATATACTTTATCGTCTATGTCGTTTTCATGCGCTGGAAGCCGCAGAAACACAGGCGTTTTCAGCCCTTAACATTCCACTTGCCACCCCATGTTTTGCGCCTTATCGCTCCTGCTCCCGCGCCCTGCTTTGGGACGGGTAAAGAATACTATCGACGTTCTTTTTGACAACGCCGTATTCCTGCATTTGCTTCTTGGCTTGCCGATAATCTTCATACAATTTGGTTTTCCTGTCGTTTAAGCTTCTATACTCCTTGCGCAGCGCGGCGAGATCGGGCAGCTTCTTTATCTGCATTTCCTTTAATGCCCTTGCCGCAGCTTCAAACAGGATAATTTCGCTTTCATGTCCCCGCAGATACTTTTCCTTGTCCGGCGATTTTCGGTATTCATCGTAAATCGGTTTTAACTGTCGGTATGTGGTGGTGTGCTTGATAAGCAGCGACAAATCAGACATACGCTGTTCCACTTCCTTAACCGCCTTTGCCGCCGCGTCATGGGCGGTCATAATATCCGCGATTTTGCTTTCAAGTTCGCTGTAATACTCAATCTTATTTTCGGTTAGGAAGTTCATGCTTTTAGCAGCCTGTTTCAGATTATGGATTTTCGCCCACCGTTCATAGCCCGCCGACTGTTGGGCTTTGATACTGTTTTCAAGATCAACGACAAGCCGGATTTTTTTATCTTCCCGCAGCGTTTTTGTTTTGGCAACATACACGCCCTTGATACGCTCCTTTATCGCTTCTTCCGTATAGGCCGCGCCGAGCGTCTTTGTGCGGGTAAACCGTTCCTGTCCGGCGGCGCGGAAAGAAATGTATTTGCCCTGTTTGATTTCATATCCCATTTCCTGCAAGCGGCGCAGCAGTTCGTCAAAATCTTTCACTCGGGGAATGAGGTTATCTATCGCCGTTTTCAGCTTGGCTTTATAGCTTGTACCTTGCTTTTCGGCGGTATATTCCGCATAGCTTTTCCCTCTGTCCTGTCCCGGCACGACGACGGATAGCCCATGCTCTTTACATATCCTGTCGCTGGTGCGCCGGATATGGTAATAGCTTTGTTTGTTGGAATGGTACTTTTTGTAGTCAACGAAGCTGACCGAGTTAAAAATCAAGTGATTATGCAGATGGTCTTTATCGACGTGAGTTGTCAAAACAAACTCATACTTGCCGCCTAATACCGCCCCGGCAAGTTCCATGCCGATTTTGTGCGCTTCTTCCGGTGTGGTTTCTCCCACCGCAAAGGATTGTATCAAGTGCCGCCCTAAATGTGTGCCGCGATCTCCGGCAGCTTCCCGCGTCCATGCAAACTCAATATCGGCGGTTTCCAGCCCGCAGCCGAAAGAGGACGCAAGCAGCTTCCCGTCTGTCTTTTCGGGATTTAAGATATAGTCTATCGCAGCCTTTAAGGTTGATTTAATAGGGTGCGTCTTTGTAACCGCCATATCTCGTCCACCGCCTTTTTAATGTCCTCTATATCCTGCCTGTAAACCGTCCCCGTCGCATTGGCGCGTTTTGCAATTTGGTTGATGTTCCGGCTCACCGCTTGCAGTTCCCGGATATATGCTTTTGTGTCGCTTCGGTCAACGACAAGAATATACCCGTCTATCGCCATTTTACGGAAGTATGCCCCATACTGCTTTATGGGAAGCTGCTTCATCTTCTCGTCGATCAGCCGCTTTTCTTCTTCCGTAACGTAAAACTTCATCTGTATATTTCTCTTTCGGTTTTCCATTTCCGCACCGCCTTTCGGTATAAGGGTTTGGGATTATCCCAACAAGCATTTTCCGCAAACGGGTACTCGTTTGCTGTGCTTGCTATCTACTCCATACCCCCACCGAAAGGCGGTATTTGTTGCGCGTTCCTTTGATTTTGGACGCAAAAAAAGATTGCAGCCGCCATGCGCTGCAATCTCCCGATTTCTCATATTGTGAGGTTAATCCTCTGCTTTTTCGACTTCCGTTATCTCCCTTGCTGTTGCGGTTACAATCCGTATGCCTTTATCGCTCATACCGTCCAGCAGCGCGTCAAGCTGCCGCCGCCCGGTGGATTTCTCCGCATTGCTGTTCGGGAAGAAAAATTGATCTACCGAAATATGATACCGGGTTACAAGGTCATAGAATACCTGTAAACTCGGCTGTTGTCCCTTGTTCTCGATATTCGCAAGGTAGCGCGGGGAAATATATAACTCGTCGCTTACCTTTTTGCGGCTCTCGCCGTATTCATTTCTCGCGGCTTTTATAGCTGCCCCGAAAGCCTTAAAGTCGTACAATGGTACGGGTCTTTTTGCCATTTTCATTCACCCTGTTACATTTTACAGTTCACCTTTCTTTTTGGATATGTCCACACAATTCATATCATTAGGTTAAATACTTCCTGTTGTGTATTGACAGTAGACTGATTTTCTGATAAAATAAAATTTATGTAAAAGGAGGCGGCGTTTATGTTGCATAGCATGCGTATTAGATAAGCATTGAAAAAAAGGATTTTCCCATTTTCAACATGGGCTTTTTTGTCATGCTTATTTTGCGGATGCTATACAAAAAACTAACGACGTATAGATATAGTATAGACATAGTGCAAGCTATGCCTTAGTTTTGTTGTACTGCTCTGTGCATTATAAATGCAGGTCAATGCTCATGTTGAGGATTGACCTGCATTTTTTTGTGTAAAAAGGACGAGTGAAATATAATGCTTAAAAAATATTGGATAAAATGTCCGATTTGTAACGGAAAGACGAGAGTTCAAGTATTTCATAATACTGTATTAAAAGATTTTCCTCTTTTCTGCCCTAAATGCAAATTGACGCATATCATTGATGTAGAAAAATTAGAGATTGTAATCAAAAATACAGAAAAACAAACTTTTATTATTTAGAAGAAAGGATATAAAAATGAAACGTTTACCTAAATATACGCCTGCGGAAGTACGGAATGATCCATACGGATTTACTTACAAAGAAATGTCGGAAGTTATTGGCGAGAATGAAGCAAAAGCCTTATATGAAGAATTATATAAGCAATTACCACGCAAAAAAAATCTATCAATGTTGGTAAAAAATATTTGCAAAAGCAGTGATACTGAAAAGTATGTTTACGAACTGAAAGACAACAAATACATTGAAACGGTTTTTATCAAGCGGCGAGATGGTGGAACTGTTTGCGTGAGCACACAAGTCGGTTGTCCTGTTGGTTGTATTTTTTGTGAGTCCGGGCGAAATGGCTTTGTTCGTAATCTAACATCGTCAGAAATCGTACAACAGATTATATTGTTGCGTCGAAAAGTAAACCGTATCGTTTTTATGGGTATGGGAGAGCCTTTATTCAATTATGACAACTTGATAAAAGCAATCCATATTCTCCGAGATAGATATGGGCTCAACTTTCCAACCGACGGCATTACCATATCAACAGTTGGTCCGGTCGATCAATTAAAAAAATTGCGCGAGGAACATCTTAAAATTCAGTTGACAATATCTTTACACGCAGCAACACAATCTGCAAGAAATCGTATTATTCCTCACATGCGCATATATGCTATTGAAGATGTTGTTAAGCAAGCCTTATCCTATTCTGAAAGGCATAATCGCAAAATTGTCTTTGCGTATTTGCTTTTACCGGGTATAAATGACCGGCCCTCAGATGTAAGACAACTTGCAAAATGGTTTCGGGGCAAAAAAGTTATGATTAACGTGTTACAATACAACCCAACAAGCAATTCAAGAATTAAAGCACCACAGAAACGGGAAATAGTTGCATTCAAACATCAATTAGAGCAAGCAGGACTTGAAGTTACTATGAGAGTTTCTCATGGCAGAGAGATTAACGCGGCTTGTGGACAGTTAGCTAACACATATAATAAATTCAAAAAAAAATGATTAAAAGTGCCAGACGCATAGACGCAGAGCCGATAACGCATTAGGTCAAAAAACCTATGTGTTATCGGCTTTTTTATTTAATATTGCGCAAAAGCCGCTGTTCCCTATTATAGAATGGATTGCGGGTAGTGTATTAAAGTCGCCCTTTTTTAAGGATACGGCGGTATCGGGGAGGTATCGCCGTGTCCATTTTTATTTACTGTAACCCGCCTAATGCTTTGCGGTCAAAAAAAGCTATGCTCCGCAAGCGGGATATTCCGGCTATGAATGTGAACTGTCAATACATTTAGCTACTGCTTACATTTCCTTTGCGCCCGTCCGCGTCTTGCGGACGGGCGCATTTTGCTTTTTTCAACTTTTTTCTGAAAAGCGCACTCAAGAGCCATCTCCCGAACGGGTACGGAGCGAAAGGGGCAGAGAGGACAAGCCCTTAACTCCCGTCCTCTACTCCACGCGGGAAGGAGGTGAACTCTATGGAGCTATCTTCTTCCGACAAGGAAAGAATACAACATCAGTACGACGCATTAGCAAAGAAAACTTTGGTCGGCGAAGCGAAAAGCCACCGCCGCACTCTTGCGAAACGCGCAGCACGCGAAGTTACTTTTTCGGATTTGAGCGAAAGCGAACTCGCGCAGCTTTTCACAACGGACGAATACGAAAGCGATTATTTCCGTTTTCAAGTGTCCGGCTTTGATGTACTCGTCAAAAATGAACTGCTTGCCGAAGCCCTTAACGCTTTGCCCGAAAGGAAACGCGACATTATCCTTTTGTCCTACTTCTTGGATATGAGCGACGCGGAAATTGGCGAACTGCTGAATGTTGTACGCACGACGGTTTTCCGGCACAGGAAATCCGCGCTTGCGAAAATCAAACAGTATTTGGAGGGAAAAGCAGATGATGAATACCGTTAGGAAGTCTGAAAATCTGTTGCCGTTCCCTGTCATTTCCGCAGCGGCAAACGGCGACACAACCGCCATGTGCGCGATCTTGAAGCACTACGAGGGTTACATAGCGAAACTTTGTACCCGCACGCTGAAAGACGACGCGGGCAATACCTATTCCTATGTGGACGAGGAAATGCGTAACAGGCTGCAAGTGCGCCTTATTACCCGCACCCTTGCTTTTCATGTAGGATAATCTTTTAGCCCATGCGGGGAGCGTGTCCCCTTTCCACGCTTCCCGTTATGGGCTATTTGTCGTTCCGCAAAAGCATATCCGCTGTTGATGTGCTTTTGCAGGCCGACAAAGCCTATTGTTCTTTGACAAAGAAAGCGGCCTTTGGTGCGCAGCATAACAGGCAAACGGGTACATTCCGTCTGTACCGAGCCAGTCGGCGGGTACGCCATGACAGCTTTTCCCCATAGGGGAAAAGCCGAGCGAGAACTACCGCGCCGTAAAACAGGTTTAGCAGCTTGTGGGCGACGACATACAAGGCGGCACAATGATACTCCCGCGTTGAACACCCTCAAAGTATTGCGCGGCGCACCCATAAGCATGGGCCGGGGTGAAACTCCCGTGAGGTTGCAGCTAACAACCGCCCGTTTTTGCCTTTTGACGAATATAGTTTATCCATACAGGAAAAGGAGGTTTTTCTAATGGATAAAAAACAGACAATTACAACCGAACGCAAAATAGGGAAAATCACCTATCTTGTTCAAGCGTTGCCGAGTGAAAAGGCAACCGATACAATCCATAAAAAGATTGAGAAACTCATTGTAAAGGATTTGCAGAAAAAGCCCGGAAATCCGGGATTTTTAGCGTCCGAGTAGTGCATTAGGCGGCGGGATATGGTATAATGATAGCAACACATTATACCTGTTTATTCGGCTGTCGGAAAGGAGGACTAATGTTACAGTCGAATAAAATCACCGCCCTTTACTGCCGTTTAAGTCAAGAGGATATGCAAGCCGGAGAAAGCGGAAGCATACAGCACCAAAAAATGATACTTCAACGCTATGCGGACGAACACCATTTTTTGAACACAAAGTTTTTTGTGGACGACGGATTTTCCGGCGTGAGTTTTGAGCGCGAGGGGCTGCAAGCGATGTTGCAGGAAGTGGAAGCCGGACGAGTGGCGACGGTCATTACCAAAGACCTTTCCCGTCTTGGCAGAAACTATCTGAAAACGGGCGAACTCATAGAGATTGTATTTCCCGAAAACGGAGTACGCTATATCGCGATCAACGACGGAGTTGACACAGCGCGGGAGGATAACGAGTTTACCCCCTTGCGGAACTGGTTTAACGAGTTTTACGCCCGCGACACAAGCAAGAAAATCCGCGCAGTTAAACAGGCACAGGCGCAAAAAGGCGAGCGCGTCAACGGGGAATATCCATACGGCTATATCCCAGACCCGAACAACCGCCACCACCTTATACCCGACCCGGAAACCGCGCCGATTGTCAAACAGGTTTTCGCTATGTTTGTTAGCGGCGTGCGTATGTGCGAAATCCAAAAATGGCTTGCGGAAAACAAAGTCTTGACGATTGGAGCGTTGCGCTATCAGCGTACAGGACAGGCGCGGTATCAGCGGGCAATGATCGCCCCCTATACTTGGCCGGACAAAACGCTCTATGACATATTAGCAAGGCAGGAATATTTAGGGCATACCATAACCGCGAAAACTCACAAGGTATCCTACAAGTCGAAAAAGACCCGGAAGAACGAAGAAGAACAACGCTATTTCTTCCCAAACACCCATGAGCCGCTTGTTGACGAGGAAACCTTTGAACTTGCGCAAAAGCGGATTGCTACCCGCCACCGCCCGACAAAAGCAGCGGAGATTGATATTTTTTCCGGCTTGCTGTTTTGCGCTGGTTGCAGACATAAGATGTATTACCAACAGGGCGTAAATATCGAGCCGCGCAAGTTTTCCTATTCTTGCGGCGCATGGCGCAACAGGGCAAGGACAGGCAGCGAGTGTACCTCTCATTATATCCGCAAAAACGTACTTCTTGATTTAGTGCTGGAAGATATGCGGCGGGTTTTGCGGTATGTTAAGGAACACGAACAGGACTTTATCTGTAAAGCTACCGAGTACGGCGACATGGAAGCGAGAAAGGCATTAGCGCAGCAGCAAAAGGAACTTTTCAAAGCACAGGCGCGTATGACCGAACTTGACACGCTTTTCCGCAAGCTGTATGAGGACAACGCATTAGGCAGACTGACAGATGAACGGTTTGTGTTTCTAACTTCCGGCTATGAGGACGAAAAGAAATCCCTTGCCGCAAGGATAGACGAGTTACAACAGCAGATCGCAACCGTTACCGAGCGAAAAAGGGATATATCAAGGTTTATTCAGATTGTCGGGAAATACAGCGACATACAGGAATTGACCTATGAAAACGTCCATGAGTTTATCGACCGTATTTTGATACATGAATTAGACCGGGAAACCAACACCCGGAAAATCGAAATCCATTATAGCTTTGTCGGACAGGTTGATACCGAGCAGGAGCCGACGCAAGTTGTCAACCATGACCGCCGCAACATGGTAGATGTAAAAAGTATCGCTATCTAACCCCAGCAAAATTCGCGCCGGAATAGCCATCGTCCACATAAAATCTGGTGTTCTGGAACCCATTCTCATCGGCGTACTTTTGCAGGATAAGTTTTTGGTTCTGGATACTGTTGGAGTCGCCCTCCAGATTATCATCTCGGGACAGACGGCAATAGAGCGCCGTGATCTTTTGGTTTGGCTGTAACATATTGACCTCCTTCATAAAACGCCAAACCGATTGAGAGATTGCAACCATACAATACCCTCAATCGGTTTGTTTGTCTATGCGAACCTGTTTTTCAGGCGGAAATATTTTTTGCGTCCTGCTCCAGGTCGATGACCTGTTTCATAAGATCGACCGTAGATTGCGTTCCTCCGAAACTGAATTCCGCGAACACAATGTACTCTCTGCCGCATACATGCTGTCGGCGGCTTTTTATAATCTTGCCGTCCCTTTCTTCCACTGCGGTATCCCGCACTGCCTTGGCAGAGGGAATATCCTCATCTCCATGCTTTTCTTCACTGTAGGAGCGGGGACGCTCATTGTATTTGAATTTATACGCCATATCGTTCCTTTCCCCTGACGCTACAGTCAGGCAACAAAAATAGCAGACCGTTACATGGTCTGCTGCTGTGTTTGTTCTGCCTGCTGATCTTCGGTCCACTGCTGTTCTGTAGATGATTGCTCATCCTGTGTGAGCACCATGGCTACGCCGGCCACCAGTCCGATGACAGCGCCGATATTTTTGGCTTCCTGTTCTGCCTGGATACGGCGGTAACGTTCCTCGACATCTTCGTTACCATCATCCAGTAACGCTCCAGTTACCGCCAGACCATACAGTCCAGCGTGGAGCGGCTTCATAGAAACAGGTTGCGGATGTTGCTGACCACTGTCGCTGTGCCATACCCCATCCCCAGCAGTGCCGCCACGATGAGCAGTACCAGTACGATCCATTTGGCCACTACGATCAGGTCGAAGTCCGGAAGCCAGTCCAGCCATTTGCAGGAATGCTTTTCTTTCTTCTTCCCAGCCTGTTCCAGCAGAGTGGTCATCTCCGTCAACGATTTCTGGATCTCCGCCATGCTGTTCTGCACCGCTGTCAGGTCTGTGTGTGATCTCAGGTTCGGAATATACTCCCGCATTCCACGCACTTCCCACCCGATGGATTCTGTCTTCTGTGTCAGCATCGTCAGAGCCTCCGGCAACGGACACTGGATGACAATGGGCGTGATCGGTGAACTCGACTCCTGCGCTGTCGGCTGCGGTGAAGGCTCGGGCCGGTTCAGGGCCATGAGCTCGTCCATAGATAATTTCTTCTCTGATCCTGAATTCATATTCCATGTTCTCCTTTAGATATTTGTCACCGAACAGCAAACGGTCCCGACACTGCCAGCCACTCGGCGTGGTATAGGTGATATTCTTTCGGGACTTTTCCCAGCGAACCTTGTAGCCCTCGCTCTCCATCAGCGCAATGAACTCCTCGCGGTTGGAAGCGTGGCGCATACAGTCATTGATGATATTCATGAGCTGCAGCTTCTTGCTCTGACCACGGGCCGCCGTGTGATACTCTCCGATGGTCATAGTCTTTGTTTTCTGCTTTTGTTCCCTGGGTTGAAATACAGGAAGTGAAAACTCCTTGCAGACCATGTCGTTGCGTTGCCGCAGTTCCTGGAGCTGCTCCTTTGCGATATGCAGTTTCCGTCCGGTATCGAAATTGACCGAGTTGATGAGGAAGTGGGAATGGATGTGCTCACGGTCTGTGTGGGTGCAGACCAGAACTTCGTATCCCTCATAGTACTCGGCCAGCTTCAGCGCGGCCGCGTGAGCGGTGACCGGGTCGACTGCTTCGCCTTTCGGGAAGCTCTGTACCATGTGATAGAACAGTACACCGTCCGTCTTGTGGTAGAGCCGCTTGGTGGTCATGAAATCCGCGTAGACAGATTCCGGCTGACAGTTGATACCTGTGACCAACTGCTGCCCCTCGAACTCGGTCTTTTTATCCTGCATGGTATACCGCATCACGGCGCTCATGCATCCGGTGGTCTGGCCCCGCTTGTAGTTTGTGAAGCTGATGATAGCCATAGCTTACCAGCGCTTTCGTTCAAGGATCATCCGAACGGCACCACAGAGTTCAGAGAACGCCCGACATACGCTTTCCAGATCGATCACGGTCACTCGTCCCATGTGCGCCAGGGTGACGAGCTGGTTCAGATTTCTGCCGATGGACTTCAGCTCCTTCAGCACTTCTTTCAGGCCGTCGATGACCACCACCTGCTTTCCCAGGCAGCAGGCAGTGACGTAGTCGCTCATGGACATCCCGGACTGCTTCGCCAACTCCTTGATGGCCTCCCGGTCTGTGGACGCCATGCGGGTGCTGAATTTAACATCTTTTTTCATGTCGTTTCCTCCAAATCGTAGATAAAGTGGGCCCGGGCTTCTGCCCGGAATTCATGCGGAAGTCGGGCAGCGGCGTTGCCGCAGACCAGACAAACGCGATGCTGGCCACCTCCAAGGAGGTGATTTCCCTGCACCGAACACCCGCGCTCCGCTTTCGGCCACAAATGGCCACAAACGGCGTTTCTTTTTCCCTGCGGGTGTTTACTCGCCATGCCCGGCAATCTCCCGCAAATCGCCGCACAGCGCCCCAACAGGGTCAACAGGGGCGACCACAGGTACACCCTGGGCATCGTCACTTTCGGCACGGCGCAGCTCGATGAGCCGCTTCCCGTTGCTGCGGCGCACCATACCGAAAATTCCGATTTTGCTTAGCGCGTCAAGGCTTTGCAGGATCAGGCGGGACACTTTCTTAGGCGAGATACGCTCCATACCGACAGGGTCGATTTTTTCAGACAGCTCTGTGGGAGTGCCGATAAATTTCGTACGGTCGCGCATCAGTTCAGAGACCAGATAGGTGATCCGGTCGCCCAGTAGCTCCGGCTGCGTTCTGCTGTCTGCTACCATCTCCCACACGTTTTCAACGTTGCGTTCCAGAGACAACTCCCGGTATTCAATGTCACGACCGATGCAGGAGAGCTTCGCCTTACCGCTGCCGCGCCGATCTTCCACCAGAGTAAAACTGGAATCCACCGCCCCGCTGATGGCTGTCGTACCGGAGATACGGTTGAACACATCATCGGCAGTTTCCTTTCGCAGATGATGGATCAGCAGGATGGCGATGCCGTGCTTGTCCGCCAGCCACTTCAGCACGGACAGGTCCCGGTAGTCATTGGCGTAGGTGGCATCGTGGACGGGGCGGACCATCTGCAGCGTATCGACGAGGACCAGAACAGTATCCGGGTGAGCTACGAGGAAGCCCTCCACCTGCTCCTCCAGCCCCTGACCGATGGGAGCGCACTCCGTACAGAAATGGACGCTGTCCGGCGCGTCCTCTGTGATCTCGAAGAGGCGGTTCTGGATGCGAAGGACGGAGTCCTCCAGGCAGAGATAGAGGGTGGTGCCCTGCTTCACGCTCATTCCCCAGACCGGTTCTCCCTTGGCCACCGTCACCGCCAGCCACAGGGCCAGCCAGGACTTGCCCACCTTGGGTGAACCCGCCAGGATATGCAGACCCTGAGAGATCAGCGTGTCCACCACAAAATTGGGCGGCTCCAGCGGACGGTCCATCAGCGTCCTACCGTCCACCGTGACCAGAGGACGGTCCATTTTGTTGCTCATAGTCAGTACCTCCAATTCAAAATATCTGAATACAAAAATCTCCCACCTCGAAAGAAGTGGGAGTAGTATTCTTTTAGAGGAGCAGTGCCCACAGGACTTTTGAGCATCCCCTTGCCCCTCTGCTCGTATTGTGGTGGAAAAGATGGTATCCTGATAAAAAGCATGGACAGATTAAAAATCAAGTAGGACAAATTATTGCAGAGGAGGGGGCCAGCGGAAATGGAGGGGAGCATCATATTCTATACCTACGGCAGCACCTTGGAGCTGAACGGGCAGCAGTTTGAGGCAGGCAGGCTGACCGAAGATCTGCTGAATCTATCACCGGATGACTACCACCCCCTGCACGAACGGATGGTGCGCATCCGTACCCTTATGGACATCTACGAGTAAGTCCGCAAGAGTGAACTTTGGTGGAAACTGAATGATGAGATGGAGCAGTTCTGTCAGGAACTTCGCCGCTATACTGTGTTCCGCTTGCTACCGGACGATTGCTATGACGCTTTCTTTTCGGTGATACGGGAGATCACAGGACAGTTCAGCTTGTTTCCTCCCGAGGAGCACAGCCTTTCAGAGGATGATCAGACAAAACTTCTCAGCGCCTCAGCGGAAGAATTCTTCCAGAGCGATGATGGGGACAGCGATCCTGAAATCTCCTTGGGACTGCTGGATCTGTTTCGTCGCAGAGAGGGCAGCGAGGAAAAGGGCGAGTTGTTTTATTACGAGATGTTTCGCCTCCTGGGAGCGTGCGAAGATACCTGGAGTGCCTACAAGAAATACATCGACCGCTACATGATGTATCTTCACGACATCCGTGCCTTTATTGCCGCATCACCAGAGTGAGCAAGCCCCGAGGGCGTCCACCGAAAGCAAAGGCGGGTGGGACCCATGACCAATGAGGAATTGGTCCGCCGATATTACGGCGGTGATGAGCGCGCGCTGGAGGAGTTGTACCGCAGGAATCTCGGGCTGATCCGGCGCATCGCCCGGGAGACTGCCAGAGAGTTCAACTGTCTGCATATGGACAGGGAAAGACCGGGAGAGTTGTCCGGCTATACGAAAACGATTCTGGAGGATCTTTGCGGCGAGGGTGCGTTGGAATTTCTGACACGGGTCCAGAGCAGAGAATACGATAAGAGCCGTGCTGTGCTTGCCACCTACCTGTACCCACATCTGAAAGGCCGGATGACCCGTTGGCTGGAGCAACATATCGGAAATCTTTCTCTGAGCAAGCACGAGATGGATGCTGTCCGGCAGGCACAAAGGCTATATCATTCAGGTCAGTTCAGCATCGAAGAGATCGCGGAGAAAATGGATGTCCTTCTGGAACAGGCTGTCAAGCACATCCGTTACAACACCCATTTTGTTGGTGTCAATGATCTTATCCCTGGGAGCTATGACGGTGATCCCTTTGAGCGGCTGATGCCTGGGAATCTCTCTGTTTCTGCGGAGCAGGTCGTGTATCGAAAAGTCTGCATTGAGCTGCTGCAGGAACTATTTGATGCTCTCCCGAAGAAGGACAGGGACATCCTCGGAAAATTCTACGGCGTATTCGGATTTGAAAAAACTTCGCTGAAGGAAATCGGCATGTACCACATGATGAAGGAGTCCGCCGTGGAAAAGGCAAAGGAGCGTGCTGTCACAAAGCTGAAAAAAGCCTATCCGGGTAGCAGGCTGCAGATCTGGAGGAATGTTCATCGTATGATACGCAGACCGATCCTGCCAGCGAAGGATGACAGAGCACTGCGGCGCAGCTTCACGACTTCGACCCTACGAAATCAGGAGTCTGGAAGATCGTAGTTTCGATACAGTCTGGTGAGAATTTTGCGCAGACAGGAGACCGCAACAGTCCCCTTTAGGACATGTTTAGGAAAAATCAAGAGTCATACTCGCTTTTTTATACGTTCCGTGCTATAATGCAGAAAAACACGAAAGGCCGGCAACTATGGCTACACATATTTTAGTCGTCGATGACGAGACTGCGATCGCAGATCTGGTGGAGGTCTATCTGAAAAACGAAGGCTTCACCATCCACAAATTCTATAATGCCTCCGACGCCCTGGCTTGTGTGCGGACGACACGCTTGAATCTGGCGGTGCTGGATGTGATGCTGCCGGACATGGACGGCTTTACCCTCTGCCAGCGCATCCGGGAGGACCACCTGTTCCCCATCATCATGCTCACCGCAAAGGTGGAGGATATGGACAAGATCATGGGGCTGACCTTGGGAGCGGACGACTACATCACCAAGCCCTTCAATCCTCTGGAACTGGTGGCCCGGGTCAAGACTCAGCTGCGCCGCTACACCCGGTACAACCCCAGGGAGGGGACAGTCCAGGAGGTCACCGAATACGACTTCCGAGGCCTTCAGATCTCCAAGGCCACTCACAAGTGCGTCCTGTTCAGCGAGGAACTGGCCCTGACGCCCTTGGAATTCTCCATTCTCTGGTATCTATGTGAGCACCGGGGGAATGTGGTGTCCAGCGAGGAACTGTTTGAACATGTTTGGGGCGAGGCGTTTATGGACAGCAACAACACCGTCATGAGTCACATCGCCCGGCTACGGGAAAAGATGCACGAGCCCAGCCGAAAGCCCAAATTCATCAAGACCGTTTGGGGGGTGGGGTACACCATTGAGTAAGAAAGGAAATACCCGCAGCCGCCGGAGATCTTTGCGCATCTGGGGCGGCTACCTGCTGGTCCTCATGGCTTGGGTGGTCGCAGTGATGGCCTTGGCATTTCTGGGCTTCATCATCTGCGCCAGCATCACCTGGCAGCCCTCGCCGCTCTACGACTTCCTGAATTGGGTTCGAGACTACATCGTTCTGGTCTGCATCGTCACAGTGCTGGCGGGCTGGGTGGTCATCAGCTTCTATTTTATCTCCAAGCCCATCAAGCAGCTGGACGTGGTGGCCAATGCGGCAGAGCAATTATCCCGCCCCAGTGAGGAGCCCATCCAGCTGCCGGATTCCCTGGAGGACATCTCCATCCAGCTGAATCTGGCCCGGGAGCAGGCTCTCCGGGACGCCCGGGCAGCCCGGGAGGCAGAACAGCGGAAAAACGACCTAATCGTCTATCTGGCCCACGACCTGAAAACGCCCCTGACCAGCGTCATCGGCTACCTGACCCTCCTGCGGGATGAGCCTCAGATCTCCCCGGAGATCCGGGCCAGGTACACCGGCATCGCCCTGGAGAAGGCGGAGCGGCTGGAGGACCTCATCAACGAGTTCTTCGACATCACCCGCTTCAACCTCTCTCGCCTGGAGCTGGAGCGGCAGAGCGTGGACCTGACGCGGATGCTGGAGCAGGTCGCCAGCGAATTCCGCCCCATTTTCGCAGAATCGGGGCTGTCATGCAGCCTGGATCTGCCGCCCAAGCTGCACTATTCCTGTGACCCGGATAAGCTGGCAAGGGTCTTTGATAATCTCCTGCGCAACGCGTCTTATTATAGCCTGCCGGACAGCACGGTGGAAATTGCCGGACGGATAGAGGCCGGGAAAATCGTACTCACCTTCTCCAATGCGGGAAAGAACATCCCCCAGGAGAAATTGGACCGGATCTTTGAACAGTTCTTCCGCCTGGACAGCTCCCGCGCCACCCGGACAGGTGGTGCGGGCCTTGGCTTAGCCATCGCCAAGGAGATCGTGGAGCTCCACGGCGGGACCATTCGGGCGGACAGCACTGAGGATCGGATCACCTTCACCATCTGTCTTCCGTCAGACCATTCAGAAGCGCCGTAAGAAAATCACAAGAATTTCGCAGAAAACTTGCAAGGCATCCGTTGGTAGATAGACAAGTATGAAACGCCTGGTTCTGGTACCATTTCAGTATCAGAACCAGGCGCTTTATTTTGATTAGGAGGTCTTATCCCATGAAAACCATTCTCGTTCTCTTCGGCGGATGCTCCACGGAGTACGAAGTTTCTCTCCATTCCGCCTATGCGGTGCTGTCCCACATGGACCCCGCCCGCTATACTCCTTTGGCTGTGGGCATCACACGGGAGGGGCAGTGGCTCTGCTATACCGGCGACCTCTCCCGGCTGGAGGACGGTACTTGGCAGCAGGCGGCAGACTGTATCCCCTGCACCCCACTGGTGGAACGGGAGGCCCACGCTTTACTACTGCTGGACGGCTCCGGCCGCCGTCTCCTCTTTGACGCGGTATTCCCAGTCCTCCACGGCAAGAACGGCGAGGACGGTACGGTACAGGGACTCTTTGAACTGGCCGGGGTCCCGGTCATCGGCTGCGGGACATTGTCCAGCGCCTTGTGCATGGACAAGGACCGGGCCCACCAGCTGGCGGCCCTGGCCGGCATCCGGGTCCCCCGGAGCCACGTCTTTCATTCCAGCGATGATTTCAGCCGGATCGCCCAGGCAGCGGAGGAACTGGGATACCCGGTGTTTGTCAAGCCGGTCCGGGCCGGTTCCTCCTTCGGTATCACCAAAGTCTCCGGGCCGGAAGAGCTGCCCGCCGCCATGGAGGAGGCATTCCGCCACGACAGCGCCGTGATCCTGGAGGAGACGATCCCCGGCTTTGAGGTGGGCTGCGCGGTCATGGGCAACGAGGAACTGACCGTGGGTCTGGTGGACGAGATTGCGCTGTCGGAGGGCTTTTTCAACTATGAGGAGAAGTACACCTTAAAGACCTCCGCCATCCACTGTCCCGCCCGCATCCCGCCGGAGAAGGCGGCAGAGATCCAGGCAGCGGCAAAAACCATTTACCGTGCCCTGGACTGCCGGGTATTCGCCCGGGTGGATCTGTTCCTCACCCCGGATGGGGAGATCGTCTTCAATGAGGTCAACACCATCCCCGGCTTCACCGCTCACAGCCGCTACCCCAGCATGATGCAGGGCATCGGCATTTCCTTTGGGGAGCTGGTGACCCGCCTGATCGAGTTGGGGGTGGCGGGATGAGAACCGTGTCGATTCCCCGGGAGCAGATTTTTCAGGGGCCGCTGGTCCTGGTCAACCGGTCGCATCCCCTGCATGAAAAAGAGCGATCTGCGCTGACCTCGGTGGACCCGCACCACCCCGACATTCTTCTTGAAAGCCGGGCACGGCAGCTACTGTCTGCCTGTATCCAAAAGGCGGGGGGACAGCGGGAGATCGTGCCGGTGTCCGGCTGGCGGAGCCAGCAGGAACAGCAGCGGATCTGGGACGACTCCATGGCGGAGCATGGGGAGACATTTACCCGCCAGTATGTGGCCCTTCCAGGATGCAGTGAGCATCAGACCGGCCTCGCCATCGACCTGGGAAAGGCTGCCGGATACATCGACTTCATCCGGCCTGCCTTTCCCTATGACGGCGTCTGCGGAAGATTTAGGCGTCTGGCGGCCCGGTACGGCTTTATCGAACGCTACCAGCGGGGCAAGGAGGAAGTCACCGGGATCTCGGCTGAGCCGTGGCACTTCCGCTATGTGGGGGCGCCCCACGCCCAGCTGATGGAAACCAACGGGCTGTGTCTGGAGGAGTACCGGGACTTTTTGCGGCAAGGTCCCCGGAGCGTCGCTCTGGAAAACGGCCGCATGGCCCAGGTGTTCTATGTGCCCGCCGCCGGAGCCGTCACAGAGGTGGAAGTGCCGGAGGGCTGCTGCCAGATATCCGGCGACAATGTGGAGGGATTTATCCTGACATGGTGGGGGGATACCCATGAGAACGGCTAAGAAAACCGTCCCGACTTTGGACCTCTTTCGTCTGGCGGCAGTCCTGCTGGTGGTGATGAACCACACCTCGCCCCTGGCGGATGTGTCTGCCATGGCTGATTTCTGGCTTACCCGGGTACTGGCCCGGGTGGCAGTCCCATTCTTTCTGATGACCACTGGGTACTTTCTGAGCCGGAATCACTGGGCTGGTGTGGGGCGGCAGCTGAAAAAGCTCTGCCTGCTCTACGGCGTCTGCATCCTTTTGTATCTGCCAGTGAATCTCTATGCCGGCAGCTTCACCGGTCCGGCGGATGTTTTGCGGAAACTGCTGGTGGACGGCACCTTCTACCACCTGTGGTATTTCCCGGCGACCATTCTGGGCATCGTCATCGCCCGGTGGCTCAGCCGGCTGGGCCTGCGGGTGGCTCTGCCTGTGGCGGCGCTACTCTATCTCATCGGTCTGGGCGGGGACAGTTACTATGGACTGGTTTCCCAGATCCCGCTGCTTCGGACCCTTTACAACGGCATTTTTACACTGTGCGGCTATACCCGCAATGGCCTGTTCTTCGCGCCACTGTTCCTTCTGCTTGGGGCCGCCGGAAGGCGGTGGAACCAAAAGCTGTCTCTGGCGGGCTTCTTCCTCTCTCTGGCAGCCATGAGCGCCGAGGGGCTGTGGCTCCATCGCATGGATGTCCAGCGCCACGACAGCATGTACCTCGCCCTCCCCCTGTGCATAGTATGCCTTTTTTCTCTGCTGCTGGGCGGAAACAAGGGCGAGTCCAGGAAAGTCCGGGAATTTTCCACAGCCATGTATGTGCTCCATCCCCTCTGCATCGTACTGGTCCGGGGAGCGGCAAAACTACTGGGACTGGGAGAAATGCTCATTGAAAACAGTGTTCTCCATTTTATTGTGGTGCTGGCGCTCAGTGCGCTGCTCTCCGCCCCTTGCCTGCTGAGGCTTCAAAAGAAGCCCAGCCCCACCGCTCGGGCCTGGCGGGAGGTGGATCTGGCGGCCCTTGGGCACAACGCCCAGGTGCTGCGGAACACATTGGCCCCGGGGACAGAGCTGATGGCGGTGGTAAAGGCGGAGGCCTATGGTCACGGCGGGGCAGTGACCGCCCGCACCTTACAGCGAGCGGGCGTCCGGGCCTTTGCCGTGGCCTGCCTGGCCGAGGGGATTGCTCTGCGAAAGGCGGGCATCCGGGGGACGATCTTGATCTTAGGTTATACCTCCCCGGAGGAAGCTCCGCTCTTGACACGATGGCATCTGACCCAGACGGTGGCGGATATTGACCACGGGCGGGCCTTGGCAGCCAGAGGGCGGCGTGTCCATGTCCATCTGGCCCTGGACACGGGGATGCACCGGCTGGGCATCCTGGCGGAAAACCGGAAGGAGATCCTGGAGGCATTCCGGCTTCCAAACCTGGTAGTGGACGGTGTCTTTTCTCATCTATACGTCTCGGACAGCCTGGAAGCCGAAGATGTTGCCTACACCCAGGAGCAGCTGACCTTGTTCTATGATACGGTGACCTGGCTCCGAACTGCCGGATATGATCCCGGCAAAGTTCATATCCAGTCCAGCTATGGACTTTGGAACCTCCCAGCTCAGCCCTGTGACTATGTCCGGGCTGGAATCGCACTCTATGGAGTTCGAAGCGATGATGCGCCTGTTCAGCGAAGCCTTGACCTGCGGCCGGTTCTGTCTCTCCGGGCCAGAGTGGCCAGTATCCGCACTGTGCAAGCCGGAGAGAGCGCCGGGTACGGGCGGGTCTTTCAGGCAGAGCAAGAAACCAAACTGGCGGTGGTCACCATCGGCTACGCGGACGGTCTGCCCCGGAATCTGCCTCAGCGGGGCGGCCAGGTGCTGATTCAGGGCCGGCGTTGTCCTATGGTGGGGCGGATGTGCATGGACCAGTTGCTGGTGGACGTCAGCGATCTTTCGGAGGTCGCTCCTGGCGATACAGTGACTATTATCGGCCGGGATGGCGGTCAGGTGATTCGGGCAGAGGAACTGGCTGCATGCTGTGGGACGATTACCAACGAACTGCTCTCCCGGTTAGGCATGCGGTTACCCATTGTTTCTGGTTAAAGAGCGGTAGGGAATTTTACAAAGATTCCGGTTCGGATTTCAACATGAATATACCT
The DNA here is from genome assembly GCF_049060325.1 of Vescimonas sanitatis. Taxonomy (NCBI): domain Bacteria; kingdom Bacillati; phylum Bacillota; class Clostridia; order Eubacteriales; family Oscillospiraceae; genus Vescimonas; species Vescimonas sanitatis. The sequence goes on from NZ_JBMGPW010000003.1 coordinate 186,456, forward strand.
TTAAACAGAAATAGCCACCAACCACGATGAAATGGTTGATGGCTATTCCCGTTTGGTCGACACCAAGAGATTCTCTCAATCGGTTTAATCTGGTGTTTTCAAGATGTCCTTATGAGGAGTCGCCCTTGCGGTCTCTTTTTTATTACATTCTTCCGCTGATCCGCAGTCGGTTCAGGGCGCGGGCCAGGTTGCCCTGGGCCAGCTGGTACTCAGCCATGCTGCGCTTCTGCCGCAGCTCCTCCTCCGCCTCCCGGCGGGCCCGGAGCGCGCGGTTCACGTCGATATCCTCCGGCCACTCCGCCGCGTCCAGCAGCAGAAGCACCCGGTCCCCGTCGATCTTGAACAGCCCCGGCGCCACCGCCGCCCGGCGGTGCTCGCCGTCCTCCGTCTCGAACCGCAGCTCGCCGGCGCACACCGCGCCCACAGCGTTGCTGTGGCCGGCCAGCACACCGTACTCGCCGTCCGTCACGGGGATGACCGCCGACACGCACTTGCCCTGAAAGAAGGGCACGCTGGCCGCCAGCACGTCCAGTTGGAACACGGCCGCCATCACATACCGCCTTTCTTCAGCTCCTCGGCCTTGCGCTTCACGTCGTCAATGGTGCCCGCGTTGAAAAACGCCGCCTCGGGATACTCGTCCATCGCGCCGGACAATATCTCCTTAAAGCCCCGCAGCGTCTCGTGCAGCGGCACGAATACACCGGGTGCGCCGCTGAACTTCTCCGCCACATAGAAGGGCTGGGACAGGAACCGCTGGATACGGCGCGCCCGCGCCACGGTCTTCTTGTCCTCATCGCTGAGCTCTTCCATACCCAGAATGGCGATGATATCCTGCAGCTCCCGGTACTTCTGCAGCGTGGACTGCACCGCCCGGGCGATGTTGTAGTGCTCCTCGCCCACGATGTCGGGCTCCAGAATGCGGGAGGTGGACTCCAGCGGGTCCACAGCGGGATAGATGCCCTGCTCCGCGATCTTACGGCTCAGCACCGTGGTAGCGTCCAGATGGGAGAACGTGGTGGCCGGCGCCGGGTCGGTCAGGTCGTCCGCGGGCACATACACCGCCTGCACAGAGGTAACAGACCCGTTCTTGGTGGACGTGATGCGCTCCTGCAGTGCGCCCATCTCCCCCGCCAGCGTGGGCTGATAGCCCACGGCGGAGGGCATGCGTCCCAGCAGCGTGGAAACCTCGCTACCCGCCTGGACAAAACGGAAAATATTGTCGATAAACAGCAGCACGTCCTTGTGCTCCTGGTCGCGGAAGTACTCCGCCATGGTCAGGCCCGACAGCGCCACGCGCATACGCACGCCGGGGGACTCGTTCATCTGCCCGAAAACCAGCGCTGTCTTGTCGGACACGCCGGACTCCCGCATCTCGCCCCACAGGTCGTTGCCCTCGCGGCTGCGCTCGCCCACGCCGGTGAAGATAGAGTAGCCGCCGTGCTCCATAGCCACGTTGTGGATCAGCTCCTGGATCAGCACGGTCTTGCCCACACCGGCGCCGCCGAACAGACCGATCTTACCGCCCTTGGGATACGGCTCGATCAGGTCGATGACCTTGATGCCCGTCTCCAGAATATCCGCGGCGGGCATCTGCTCGGCGAAGGTCGGCGCGGCGCGGTGGATCTCCCACCGGGGCGCGCTCTCGTCCACCGGCGGTTCGCCGTCGATGGGATCGCCCAGCACGTTGAACATACGTCCCAGCGTCTTCTCACCCACCGGCACCCGGATACCGTGTCCTGTGGCGGTGACGGTCAGCCCGCGGGCAAGCCCGTCGCTGCCTGCCATCATCACGCAGCGTACGGTCTTGTTCTCCAGGTGCTGCTCCACCTCCATGGTATAGCGCTGACCGTTCGCCTCCACGGTCAAGGCCTCATTGATGGCGGGCAGGCTCCCCTCCGGGAAGCGCACGTCGATAACAGGGCCGGAAATGCCCGTGATACTACCTTGTTTCATTGAGGTCAGCCCTCCTTTTCTTTCTTGCTGCGCTGGGCGCGCTCACCGGCGGAGACCTCGGTGATCTCCTGGGTGATGGCGGCCTGGCGCGCCCGGTTGTACTGGACGGACAGGTCCTTCAGCAGCTCCTCCGCGTTCTGATCCGCCGCGTTCATGGCGGTCATGCGGGCGCTCTGCTCACTGCAGAAGCTATCCACCAGCGCGCTGTAAATATAGCCGGTCAGGCAGCTGCGGGCGGCGTTGTCCAGCACCGCCCCTGCGGACGGCACGAACTCATACGCCTTATCCCCGGCGGCAGCCGCCGCGGCGGCGTGAAAGTGCTCCCGGTGCATCGGCAGGATCCTCTCCTGCCGCACCACAGCCTCCAGGCCGTTCTTCATGTCGGTATAGATGACCCATACCGCGCTGATCTTCCCCGCGTCAAACCGTTCCAGCAGCAGCTCCGCGATGTGCCGCGCCCGGTCCAGCGTAGGGTTCTGCGCCGTGTAGTGAAAGCTCTCCTCGATGGCGATCCCTCGCTGGCTGAACCAGCGCCGGCCATACTCGCCCACCACATACAGCACCGCGTCGCCCTGGGCGGTCAGCAGCTGCTGCGCCTGCCGTATGGCGTTCTGGTTATACGCGCCGGCCAGTCCCTTGTCCGCCGTGATCAGCAGGCACGCCGGCACGCCGGGCAGGGGCTTGGCGTTGGGATCCACCGGATCCACATACCGGCTCTCTATGGTGCTGTCCGCGTTGAACACGCGGCCGATCTCCGTCTGCAATGCCTGGAAATAAGGCCGTGTGTTGTCCAGATCCTGTTTGGCCTTCCGCAGCTTCGCCTGGGAGATCAGATACATGGCGTGGGTGATCTTCTGGGTCTGCCGTACGCCTCCGATGCGCCGGCGGATCTCACTGGTGCTGGCCATGCGCTCACCGCCCGCCTGCGCGCTTGAATTTCTCCAGCGCCGTCTTTGCAAAGTCGTTGATCTGGCCCCGCAGCTCGTCGTCCAGCGCCGCGCCCTGCTCCAGCTGGAGCATCAGGCTCTGCCGCTGCGCGGCGAACTCGCCCAGCAGGAAGTCCCGCAGGGCGCACACCTGGGCCACCGGCACCTGCTGATAGAGGTGCGCCATGGCCGTCACCAGCGTGACGATCTGCTGTCCCTGGCTCAGCGGAGCACTGCGCCCCTGCCGCAGGATATACATCAGGCTCTGGCCGTAGGCCAGCTGGCTCTTCGTCTCCTCGTCCAGGTCGCTGGAGAACTGGGTGAACACCTCCATCTCGCGGTACTGCGCCAGATCCAGGCGCAGGGTGCCCACGGCCTTCTTCATAGCCTTGGTCTGGGCCGCGCCGCCTACGCGGGACACGGACAGACCCACGTTCACCGCCGGCCGGTGGCCGGAGAAGAACAGACTGCTCTCCAGAAAGATCTGACCGTCGGTGATGGAGATGATGTTTGTGGGGATATAGGCCGACACGTCGCCCGCCTGGGTCTCCACGATGGGCAGGGCGGTCATGCTGCCGCCGCCGCGCTCGTCGCTGAGCCGCGCCGCGCGCTCCAGCAGACGGGAGTGCAGATAGAACACGTCGCCGGGATACGCCTCGCGTCCGGGGGACCGCCCCAGCAGCAGGCTCAGCGCACGGTAAGCGATGGCGTGCTTGCTCAGATCGTCGTACACGATCAGCACGTCCTTGCCCTTGTTCATGAAATATTCGCCGATGGCCGCGCCGGCATAGGGCGCGATGTACTGCATGGACGCGGACTCGCCCGCGCCGGCGCACACAACGATGGTGTAGCGCATGGCGTCGTGCTTCCGCAGCAGCTCGGCGATCTGCGCCACGGAGCTGGCCTTCTGGCCGATGGCCACGTAGATGCAGATCATATCCTTCCCCTTCTGGTTCAGGATGGTGTCGATGGCGATAGCGGTCTTGCCGGTCTGGCGGTCGCCGATGATCAGCTCACGCTGGCCCCGACCAATGGGGAACATGGAGTCGATGGACAGAATGCCCGTCTGCATGGGAGTGTTCACCGGCTGGCGGTCAATAATGCCGGGTGCCGGGCTCTCGATCATGCGGTATTCATCCACGGGGATGTCTCCGCCGCCGTCGATGGGCGCGCCCAGGGCGTCCACCACGCGGCCGATCATGCCGTCGGACACGCCGATACCGGCGGTCTTTCCGGTGCGGTACACCGCCGTGCCCTCGCTGACCTCCTCCACGCGGCCGAACAGGATGCAGCCGATACGGCCGGAGCGCAGCTCCTGCACCATACCCCGGATGCCGCCTTCAAACAGCAGGATCTCGCCGTAGGTGGCGCCCTCCAGGCCCTCCACATAGGCGATACCGTCCGCCACGGTGAGCACGCTGCCCACCTCGCGGGCGCATACCTCCGGCACCCAGCTCTTCACCGCGTCCCGGATCAGGGGGATGACGGAGCCCTCACTCTTCAGTCCGGTCAGCCGTTCCTTCAGCTGCTCCAGCCGGCCCTCCGCCGTCCAGTCGATGACCTCGCTGCCCAGCTCAATGCGGAATCCGCCCTGTGCGGTGCGGTCCTCCTGCCAGACCAGCTCGACGGCCTTGCCGTACTTTTTCGACAGCACATCCTCCAGCTTCTCTTTCTGCGCGCTGTCCGGCGGACAAGCGCTGAGCAGTTTCGCCGTCAGGCGTGCATCAGTGTTCATTCTGTTCCTCCTTCGCGGCATTCACGAAGGCGTCATAGGCCTGGGCCGTCTGGGCGGCCATCAGCTTCTCCATGGCGTCCTCGGCAATAGCCACCGCCTCGCGGTTGGCCTCGGCCACGATCTTCTGGCGCTCGCTCTCGGCGGCGTCCTTGGCATCGGACAGGATCTTGTCCGCCTGCGCCTTGGCCGCGTCGCGCTGCTGCTGGGCAAAGGCCTCCGCCTCCTTGGCGGCGGCGGCACGCTTCTCCTCCAGCACGGCGTCAAAGTCCGCCTCCCGCTGGGCCATGGCGGCCTTCAGCGCCTCGGTGTCCTTCTCCCGGGCCACGGCGGCGGCTTCCATATCCGCATAGTGCTTCTCCCGCTTTTCCATAAAGCTCTTCACCGGCTTGAACAGCAGCAGATACAGACCGCCCACCAGGATGGAGAAGTTGAAGAAGTGCAGCAATATCTGCTGCCAATCAATATTCAGAGGGATATTCATAGCGTCTCTCCCCGTTTCTTACAGCACGAAGATGATCAGGATGACCACCAGCAGGGCATAGATGATAGCCGTTTCCAGGAACACCAGACCCAGCATCATGGTGGTGCGGATCTTACCCTCGGCCTCCGGCTGACGGGCGATACCCTCGGCGGACTTGGCGATAGCCATACCCATACCGATGGCGCCGCCGGCGGCGGCCACACCGATGGCAACACCGGAAGCGATGGCCTTGGCGCTCACGCCGCTGTCGGCCGCTTCCTCGGTCTGGGCGGCGGTGCCGTCGGCAGGTGCGGTATCGGCGAACGCGGTCACGGTGAGCAGGGCGGTCAGTGCCAGCACCAGGCACAGCAGCAGGGCAAAGGCCTTCTTATTGAACAGCTTTTTCATGGTTTCTCTTTCCTCCGTCAGTTATTTACAGTTTCAGCTTTGATTTTTTTGTTTTTCTTGGGCTTGGGTGCGTGCTTTTCCGTAGTCTCTCCGTAGAACATGGAGGTCAGCGTGGTCAGCACGTAGGCCTGGATCAGCGCGTGGAGCAGCGTGAACAGCACGCCCACCACCACCGGCACAACGAAGCTCAGGGACACATAGTAGTACACCAGCTCCGTCACCAGCAGGCCGCTGAGCAGCGCGCCGAACATACGGAAGCTCATGGAGATGGGCAGGGAGAAATCCTTGAGGGCCTTGCCCGCGCCCTTTGCGCCGTTGGCCACGATGCCGCCCACCAGGATCACGCCGTAGGACAGGCAGCCCAGGGAGATGGCCGCGTTCACGTCCGACAGCGGGGCCGGCAGCGCGATGGTGTGTCCGCCCGTGGTGATGGCCTGGAAGCCGAACAGCTCAAACAGCGTTCCCACGAAGATGTACACGCCGGCGCCGAAGATGTATGCGCCCAGGAACTTGTTGCGATGCGGGCTGTTGCCCTTGGCCATCCCGTCGAACAGCCCTACCGCCGTCTCCAGCGCCATCTGCAGCTTTCCCGGTACCATCTTGAACCGAGGGATGACGAACACCCGCAGCAGTATCGCCGCCAGCAGCAGTGCGCCCACCACCACCAGCGAGGATATGTACGCCGGGTTCACGTCCTTCAGCCCGAACAGGCTGATGCGGTTCGTCCCGTGGAGCACTGCGTCACGCATGGCCTCCTGCACCGACTCCGACTTGCCGTGTCCGGGGACAAGCAGAGAACCGGCCAGGAACGCCGCGGTGATCAGCAGCCACACCACGATGAACCTGATTTTCTTCTTTTTTTCCATTCGTCTTTCACCTTTTACATCCGGTAAAATTTTTGTGCCGCGTCGCGTCGTAAAACGGCAGAAGCGGCACGGCGCCGACCTCACCCTTCCGATTTCTTGTCGAAATCTTAACGTGCGGTACCAGCATCTTGACACTTCTTTTTTATTATAATAAAAACCCTGTGCTAACACAAGCTTTTTTTCGCCGCATTGCCTCCAACATTCCGCAGAAACCGTCACATTTTTTATCATCCCCCCTTATCTGACAGTCCCACCGTCTTTTCCCCCGCTCTGCCGCCCCGGCCGCCCCGCAAAAAGCAGAGCGCCCCGCAGCAGCGGGGCGCTCTGTCGTCGTTATTTCCCGTTTCGTTTCTTGGCGAAGGCCGCCTTCTTCCGTGGCGACATCTTCCCCTTCTGCGCCAGCGGCTTCGCCGTGGGTGTCCCCCGCCGCCCCCGGTTGCCGGAGGCCTCCTTTTTCCGCCGCGGCTGTCTCTCCGGCCTCTCCGGCTTCTCCGGCTTGACCGGCGGCTGACCGTAGGGCTCCCCTTTCCGCGGCCGGATCAGGCACTTCTTCTCGTACCCGATCAGGTCTGTCCGCCCCGTCTCCTCCAGGGCCTCCACCACCAGCGCCCGCTTCTCCGGCCGCGACCACTGCAAAAGCGCCCGCTGCATGGCCTTCTCCTTGGGATCCCTGGCCACATACACCTCCGACATATCCCGCGGGTCGATGCCCGTGTAATACATACAGGTGGACAGCGTTCCCGGCGTGGGATAGAAATCCTGCACCTGCTCCGGCGTCCTGCCGTTTTTGTGCAGGAACTCCGCCAGCTCCACCGCGTCGCTGAGGGTACACCCCGGGTGGCTGGACATCAGATACGGCACCAGATACTGCTCCGTGCCACCCTCCTCGTTCAGCTTCTGGTACTGCCGCCAGAACTTCAGAAACACGTCAAAGTGCGGCTTTCCCATGTAGTCCAGCACCGAACTGACGCAGTGCTCCGGCGCCACCTTCAGCTGTCCCGAGATATGGTACTTCACCAGTTCCTTAAAGAACGACCTGTCCTTGTCCTGCAGCATATAGTCGTACCGGATGCCGCTCCGCACGAACACCCGCTTGATCCCCGGTATCTCCCGCATCCGCCGCAGCAGCTCCGTGTACTCCGAGTGGTCCGCGTCCAGATTGGGGCACGGCTCCGGTGCCAGGCAGCTGCGGTTCTTGCACATACCGCACCGCTTCTGCTTCTGGCAGCTGGTGTGGCGGAAGTTGGCGCTTGGCCCGCCCACGTCGTGGATGTACCCCTTGAACCCCGGCTCGCGGGTCAGCAGCTCCGCCTCCTCCAGCACCGACTCGATGGACCGGCTGGTGACCATCCGCCCCTGGTGGAAGGCCAGCGCACAGAAGTTGCACCCGCCGAAGCATCCCCGGTTGTGGGTGATGGAAAACTGTACCTCCTCGATGGCCGGTATGCCGTTCTTGTACATGGGATGCACCTGCCGGGTGTAGGGCAGGGCGTACAGGGCGTCCAGCTCCTCCCGCCGCAGCGGCCGCGCCGGCGGGTTCACCACCAGATACCGCCCCTCGCAGGGCTGCACCACCGCGCAGCCCCGGATGGGATCATGCTCGTCGTATTCGATCTTCGTCGCCCGGGCATAGGCCGCCTTGTCCGCGCATACCGCCTCATACCCCGGCGCGTCCGCCCGGTGGAACTTCAGCTCATCCACCTGGTCGGTGATGTACGCCGTCCCCGGTATATCCGTCAGCTCCGACGGCGATGCCTTCCGCGCCAGACGCCGGGCGATCTCCGCCGTGGCGCTCTCCCCCATGCCGTACACCAGCAGGTCCGCCGGCGCGTCGAACAGTATGCTCCGCCGCACCTTGTCGTCCCAGTAGTCGTAGTGGGCGAACCGCCGCAGCGACGCCTCCAGCCCGCCGATAACGATGGGCACGTCCGGCCACGCCTCCCGCACCCGGTTGGCGTACACGATGGTGGGCCGGTCAGGCCGCTTGCCCATCTCTCCGCCCTCGCTGTACAGGTCGCGGGTCCGCCGCCGCTTGGCCACCGTGTAGTGGGCCACCATCGAGTCCAGGTTCCCCCCGCCGATCAGCACCCCGTACCGGGGCTTGCCCATGGCCCGGAAGTCCTCCGCCGAGTGCCAGTCCGGCTGGGGCAGTATCGCCACCCGATAGCCCCTGCTCTCCAGCAGCCGAGCGATCAGCGTGGTGCCGAAGCTGGGGTGGTCGATATACCCGTCCGCCGTCACCACCAGAAAGTCATAGTAATACCAGCCCCGGTCGATCATCTCCTCCCGGCTCACCGGCAGAAATTCCATTCCCTTTTCCATGTGTTTTCACTCCCAACTTCCATCCTATCTTCGTCCCCCCTCCCGTCCGCAGGCGTCAGCCTTCCCCCTGATGAGGTCACAGGGAGACGGGTGCCCAGGCCGCACAAGCCCAAGCCTTCCCCTCGCAGAGTCCGCGGTGTTGAGTGGCGCACCCCCTCAAGCCTTCCCCCTTGATGGGTCCGCGGTATTGAATGACACGCCGGTGGCGTGTCAGACCCGCGGACCGACCGACCCGCAGGGAGACAGGTGGCACGGCGAAGCCGTGGCAGATGAGGCGTCGCCGCGCAGCGGCGTAAGCGCATGATTTGTCTCCGCCGGGGATAGTTTCGCGCCCCGGCGCGAGCTACTTTTGTCTGCGGTGACAAAAGTAGCCAAAAGCACCGCTTAGACCTGCGGTCTAAGAACCCCTCGCGCGCTATACTCAGTTGCGATTTCCTGCGTATTCTCGCGGACATAGCCTTTCATCACCGTTGTCGGTCAAAAGGACTGCGTGTACGCTCACCGGCGCGGAGGCTGACGCGGCCGCTTGCCCCAGCCACGGTAGGTGTTTTTCGCTCTTACCGCCGCACCCCAAGCCTTCCCCCTGGAGGTCCGCAGTGTCGAATGACACGCCGGTGGCGTGTCAGACCCGCGAACCGACCGACCCGCAGGGAGACAGGTGCCCCCGAAGGGGGCGGATGAGGCGTCGCCGCGCAGCGGCGTAAAGCCCCCCGTCCCCGCCGCAGCGGGCTATTTCGCGCCCCGGCGCGAGCGTTTCTTTTGTCTCCGACGGGGATAGTTTCGCGCCCCGGCGCGAGCGTTTCTTTTGTCTCCGACGGCCCCATTTCTTCCAACAGCGGAAGAAATGGGGGAAAGAACGCCGGCAGAAACTGCGTTTCTGCACTTCCTCAGCGCGCTACGGTCGGCTGTGATTTCCCGCATCTTCTCGCGGGCATAACCTTTCATCACCGTTGTCAGTCAAAAGGACTGCGTGTACACTCACCGGCGCGGAGGCTGACGCAGCCGCTTGCTTCAGCCACGGCAGGCGTTTTTCGCTCCTACCGCCATCCCCCAAAGCCTTCCCCTTGAGGGGTCCGCGGAGTTGAATGACACGCCGGTGGCGTGTCAGATCCGCGAACCGACCGACCCGCAAGGAGACAGGTACCCCCATATCCCGGCGGCGTTAGCCGCCACCTACCCATTGCGGTGCTTCGCGCCGCAATGGGCGCGATTTGATAATCGCCATTCGATCAGCGCACCAGCCCCTATCCTCGCTGTTGTCAGCGGCAGCGGCGCAAGAGGTACAAGCGATCCCCCGAACCGACAACGTCCCCCACCGCACCAATTCCGCGAGATCAGCACCGCCAAATTTGCACTTGCCCTCCCCGCGCCAAGGGATCCTTAAACCGTAGGTTTGAGTGGTTTTCTTTGGTAACTTTCTTTTTACAAAAAAAGAAAGTTACTCGTGCCGGGGCACGAAATTCCCCATCCCGCGCCCGCAGGCGCAACACCTGCTCGCCGCCGGGGCGGCGAAACCCGCCCCGCGCCAAGGGCCCTTAGACCGTAGGTCTAAGTGGTTTTCTTTGGTAACTTTCTTTTTACAAAAAAAGAAAGTTACTCGTGCCGGAGCACGAAACGCCCCATCCCGCGCCCGCAGGCGCAGCACCTGCTTGTCCCCGCGCCAAGGAAGTCTTGAAACGTAGTTTCAAGCGGCTTTCTTTGGCAGCTTTCTTTCAACGTTGAAAGAAAGCTGCTCGCGCCAGGGGGCGGCGAAACCCTCCCCCCGCCGCGAAGTATTGACGCAAAATCCCCCGCCGTTACTGCCACGCCGCCGGTACCGGCGGCATAATACGCCGCACATCTTTCTCCATGGTATCCCCCGCCGTGGGCACAAAGCCCAGCCGCGCGAAGAACAGCCGCAGCCCCTTGTCCGGGCAGTCCACCCGCAGGATATCCCTCCCCCGCCGCAGGCAGGCGTCAACAGCCTGCCCCATGGGCGGGATACCCAGGCCCTTCCCTCGCCATTGCGGAGTCAGGCCGTACCAGCTCAGCCGCAGGGCGTCCCCCTCGTCGGACAGGCTGAAGGCTCCGATCAGCGCCTCGCCGTACCACACGCCGGTAGCCTCGCCCCCGGCGGGCATACCCAGCGCCGCCCGCTTCTCCTCCGGAAGCGGGCCGTAGCCCTCGCCGGACTCCACCATGTTCTTCTCCTTCCACCAGCTCTGCCTGGCAAAGGTAGACAGTCCCCGTTCCGTCAGATGGCTGTTGTCGTCCCGGTATACCACCCGGAACGTCCCGTTCTCCCATTCCAGCAGCGACACGGCGGTGTTGTCCCCGTGGGGCGTCTGCCCCACCTCCGCCAGCGTCTGCCCCTGCAAAACGCCCAGCACGGTCCGCAGCGCCATCCCATGGGAAAATACCGCTGCGGTGCCGCCCTCATGGGCCCGGGCCACGCGCTCCAGCGCCGGGATAAACCGGTCCACCACCTGCTGTGCCGTCTCGGCCCCCGGCACACGCCACAGGTCGGCCCGCCGGTTGAAGTTGTACATCTCCTCCGGGTATTTCACGTTCAGCTCATGCCAGGTGTGGTCCTCCCACTCCCCCATGCAGATCTCCCGGAACGCCGGCTCCAGATGCAGCGGCAGGGCCTTGGGCAGCCAGATGGCCCGTGCGGTGATCTGCGTCCGGTACAGGTCGCTGCTGTACACCGCGTCGATGTCCACCTTCCGGAACCTCTCCCGCAGAGCGTCGATCTGCTGATACCCCCGGTAGTTGGTGATCAGCCCGTTGCAGTGGCCGTGTGCAACGCGGTACAGGTTTCCCTCCGCCTCCGCGTGGCGGATCAGATACAGCCGCGTCATACCACCGTCACCCACTGCTTCCACGCGCGGACCGCCTCCTCGACCGCCGCCGCCGGCTCCGCCGCGTACTGCAAAGCACTGTCTGTCGCCAGCGCCCCGTGACCCATATCGTCAAAGGCCGGCAGCGCATTCTCCCCGTCGCAGTCCTCCAGCAGCAAAAACGCCCCCGGACATACTCTCCGCACGTCCCTCACATCCAGACTGTACCCCGTGGACACAGCCAGCGCCGCACCCCGGCGTGCCATCTGCTCCGCCACGGACAGCCACAGCGCCCGGTCGCCGGCCACCAGACTCTGCACCTGTCCGCCAGTCCGTACCGCCGCGATGGGCAGCATCTCCCCAGCCTCCAGGCACCCGCTTCCGCCGTAGGGGCACACCGTCACGGCGTCCGCCCTGTACCCGGCCCAGCACTTCGGCTCCGCGGTGTTCATATCCAGTATCACATACAGTTCCTTGGCATGGGCCGCGCTGACAAGGTTCGCCAGCACGTCCGCCCCCACCATCCCGTGACGCAGATACGCTCCGCCCCGCAGCACCACCGCGGGCAGCTTTCCCGCCGCCGCGTCCAGCAGCGTCGTGCCGTGATACCGCAGCGCCTCCGCCTGGGCCATGGGCGTGTCGCCGAACATATCGATAAAGTTCTTCACAAACTTCCCATTCAGCTTCTCCGCCTCCGGCGCCAGCGTCAGCGCCAACGGTGTTTTTTTCTCGCGGATACGCCGCTGCAATTCCAAATCAAACATCATGTTCTCCTTTTTTACCTTTGCGCTCCCATATACACGCGCTAAGAGCACGCAAAATGACAAATGGCATATAAATAGTGTATAGATAACCTATAAACAACATCTACGCAAGTGTCTGACATCGTCTCATGGTATTATACCAATTCCGCCCCCGCTTGGCAAGAAACACCGCCGTCTTTTTCGCATTTTTTCACCTCTGCCGGGCATACTGTACACAGGCCGATAAAGGATAAAAATGCAACGAAAAAGAGGTGAACACGATGAAAACGTGTACTTTCCTCAAGGGAATGGTCGCCGGCATGGCTGTCGGCGTCCTGCTGGACAACGCCCTTCGTCCCTCGCCCAAGTTCCGCAAGACCCAGGCGGGCAAAACCCTCCACCGCCTGACCTGCGCCCTTGACGACGCCGTGGACGAGGTCTGCTCCAAGCTGCAATAATCGCGGTATCGCATCCGGGCGGTGTATGGTTATGTAAACCATACACCGCCCTATAATCAGCAGATTTCCATTGTTCAAAATTACACATTATGTTAACTTAGATATTTGCTGTCAATTCCACAACTCACCCCGAAAATTCCATCTTGACAAACCTGGTATTTTTGGTATAATAGTCCATGCTGTTTGTCAGCGAATCGAATATGCAGTGGTATCGAAGAGGTCATAACGAGCACGACTGGAAATCGTGTTGTCGTCAAAAGCGGCACGAGGGTTCGAATCCCTCCCACTGCGCCAGTGAAAAGCCCTGTAACCATGCCGGTTACAGGGCTTTTCTTCTGCGCCAGAACGGGGATTTGACCATAATTTTGACCACAAACACGCCGGTGCTTACTGACCGCGCGGGCTGTCACTCCTCCACCAGCGGCGGCTCAAAGCTCTCAATAGCACTACGAAGCTTGGCGTGACGGATGACAAAATGTATGGCGGGTGATTTTTCCTTGGACACCATGGCCCACCGCCCCTCGTGCATGACGATCTGCAAATTGCGGAAGGTGCTGTCGGCGGTCAGTTCCAGGCGGCAGCGCGGGTGCACTGCCGCGAACTGTTCTGTCTGACCGATGTGTTCCAGATACTCCTGATAGGTATACGGTATATCACGTTCATAGAACGATCCTGACAGGGGCAGGGACATCGGGTATCGTTCAAAGGCTTCCTCTGTCAGTCGGGGCAGAGCCAACACCATTTCATTGTCCCGCAGGATGGTTTCGGCCTGCTCCCGGCGGCTTTTGGCGTGGGCCAGGATACGCTCCTGATCCGGCGCAGGCACATCGTGTCTTTGCAGCACCGCCGCCAAAAACGCGGGGTCCGCGGTATACAGCGGCGGCGCCGATAGGACACACCGCCGTCGGCCGGGGGTGCGGCTGTCGGCCAATAGAAACGCGTTCAGCCGGGAAGCGCCGTCGGCACGGTATATCTCCATCAGCGGCTTGGCGTTCTCCAGCAGAGCGTCGGCCCGACGGCGGTAATAGGCCACCTCTGCGCGGCTGTTGGTCAGGTAATACCGCCCCTCGCTATGGTGGCCGGACACAGCCTCGCCGGTCAGTGCGGCGGTGCCGGATACCCGCAGGAAATGCAGGAACACACCGCCCTGTGGCGCTTTGAAGTAATACGGCTCGATCTGGCCGGTCATATACATGGGGATGAAGCTCTCCAGTCCCAGCATCATCTCCGGCAGATTGCGGTCAATGTTGTGGATGATCTGCAGCCGCAGACCTTTTTTCAGCAGCAGCGCCATGCCGAACATCCACTTCTTGGGGAACTCCGGGTCCTGGGCCATCTCCGTCATGGGCATATCGCTGTACATAAACACCGGCTCTGTGGAGCGCGACAGCACCGCCGCCTTCATAAAGTCCAGCTCGCTGTCCATCATCTGCCGCAAACCGGAGTAACTGCGGCTGGTGGGCAGCTGGAAGGGCGCCACAGGGACCTTCAGCTCGTCAAAATGGACGGAGCGTATGTACGCATTCAGATCGAACTCATCCAGCTTGGTCAGGAAACGGGAGACACTGTCCTCCCGGGGCGCATGGCTGCCCAGCAGCCAATCCTGCACCCGCCGGCAGTAGGCGGCGCGGTCGCCGAGATCTTCAGCGGCACAGCCCAGCAGCGCGGCGGCCACCTCCCGTTGGGCGGGGCCGTCCATCTCCCGGGAAACATAGGACGCCACGGCGGCGGCGAACTGCTCCGGCTCCGCCGGCTGACGCTCGCCCCGGCGGAAGCGGAAGATGGCGGACGGGTCGTAGTTGGCGCAGCGGCACAGCTTCGCCACGCTGAGCCCCATGACCTCGATCAGCGCATTGAAGTTCTCCCGCAGCATTTTCTTGTCCGTGCAGGCATATTCATCGCATTGCAGGAACGCGCTATGCAGTGTGTCCGCGTCCATATCCGGCAGCGCCTTTGCTTTGGCCATATCGGCCAAAGCATCACTCAGCGCCGTGAGCACGGCGCTGCCGCGGCCCGGCGTGCGCTCACCGGTGCGGTAGCGGCTCAGGGACGGCGCGGATAGCCCGGCGGCCTCCGCCAGCTCCTTGCCCCGGCAGTCCAGCCGGGTGATGTATTCGTTCAGCTGCTCACAAAAGCGCATGGCGCACCTCCTGCGGTGAAAGCTGTGTATAGTATACGCCCATATGGCAAAAAAGTGAAGCAAAAAATTTCCAAAACCAGCAATCGCCGCAGCCGGTAATCGCGTTTCCCTGCCTCGGCCGCCGTGGTACAATAGAAAATGTAAAAAGCTTGTAAATACGTGAAAAATTGAAACAGGAGGATGGAACAAAATGGCAAAGAAAAGGTTTTTTCCGGCGCTGCTCCTTACGCTGGTCCTGTCGCTGGCGCCGCTGTCAGCGTTTGCGGATTCCGGATCGTATACTGTTAAATTTTACCCCGGAGATTATGGTACCATGCGTAAAAACGACCAGATCCCGTCTGTGTATTATAACATTGATGATGTTAACAAACCCTTCTACTACAAGCTGCATGTATCCGAGACAGAGACTCTCAGCTTTGCCAGCAGCATCATGGATACGCTGCTTCCAAATCAAGGATATGAGTTTGCCTACTGGACAGCCGATGCTGCCGTATACCGGGTCGGCAGTGGTACTGCCATTCCAGCCGGCACCGCTCTTTCCTCTGATCAATTACAGAACAAGGTTACCGTGAAAAGTGATGTGACATTCACGGCCCACTTTAAGCAGAGCTCTGAAAATCCTGACGATTCAGAAATCACCACCGTTGAAATCACCGGCGCAACCCTTTCCTACAACCCCGGTGATGCGCCCCGGGCCACGGCTGCCGTAGCCGCCGATCAGGGCAAATACCGAATTTACGACGAATGGTGGCAAGAGTTAAATGAAAACGATGAGCCCGTTGCCATATGGCATTCCAACGACAGGATATACAGCACCTTGCCGACCATTACTGCGTTTGAAAGCGGGAAAAAATATGTATATTCCGTTCTGCTGATGCCGGAAAGGGAATATGACTTCGCCGGAGAAGTCGCCGCTACGGTGAACGGAAACGCAGTGACAGCGGTTCCCGCCACAGACGGCTACCTGAGTCTTCCCAATGTTAAAACGATCACGCCGACCGGACAAATCACTCCCCCCGCCACCGGCGGCTACTACTATTCCCCCTCTGCCGGCGGCAGCAGCGCCAGCCCCAAGACCACGGACCCCGGCGTGGCGCTCTATGCCGCTGCCGCCCTGCTGAGCACCGCCGGTCTGGCGTGGAACGGCAGGCGCCGCGGGCAGTAAACCAGCTATTCTCTCCGGGTCGATACCGACAGGGGTAAGCCGCAGCAGCGGCAAGCAAAAACGCCGCCCTTTCGGGCGGCGTTTTTGTCGACTGCGCACACGCGGAAAAACAAGCGTCATATCGGTGGAAATACCTTAAGACCCGCGAACCGAGTCATACTTGGAATTGCCCAAAGCGCTGAGGTAAGCGTCGTAGGCCTCCTCTAACGAAGAAAACGCTTCTCCGTTTTTCAGAATCTGCTTATACTGGTTTTGCGAAGTAAGTGATTGGGAAACGGCGACATATTCGCTGCCGTTTTTCGTCCTCTTGCCGGTCGTGGTTTCGGAAACATAATACTTCCCGTCCCCGGTCTGGACGATCACGGGAATTTCCTTTCCGGCCCCGACTTCGTTAGTGTTCAGAGAGGTCCAGAAAAGGTATCGGTTTGCATCTTGTCCATCTTTTCCGCTGCCAAGAAAGGCCCATGTGCAGTCCGGCAGCTGCAGGAGACTGTTGTCTAACTTTTTGATTGCTTCGGAAATAGCCGGAACAAAATCTGATTTCGGACACCTGGAGTCAAACTCGAAGTTGGGTTCATTTTTTACAGTGCCGTTTTTCCAAAAGTCTGTACTATATAGAAGCTGGAAGAAATTCGTCACGCTTGTGTTAAACGGATACTTAGGGGCAGAAGGGTCGGCTTTTCCACTCCAAGTCAGAATAATTCCGTAATTCTTATCATATGAAACAACACAGGTTCCATTCGGCGTAGCAACGCCTTTCCAATTATCCGTATCTCCTCGGCCTTTGTAATGGACAATGCCGCCGATATTTACCGGATCGACCGACTGCCAGTCCGCCTGCTTCTGCTTCAGATCGACCGTGACCGTGGCCTCAAAATTTCCGAGCTGCGCCTCTGTGGAGACCTGTGCATACGCGGCGCGTACATTCGCAAGGTCTGTGGCCTCCCTGCTCTTTTCAAGCTGTGACGCAAATACCGGAATCGCGATCGCGATCAGTACGGCAATGAGCGCAATGACGATCAGCATTTCCATCAATGTAAATCCGCTGCGATTTCGTTTTCGTTTCATATGATCCCTACTTTATCTTTGATAGGACAAACACATGGTGCACCCATCATGAATTGTTATCTTTAGAGTATAACACACCGCTGTCGAAAAATAAAGTAATCAAATGAAGCCAAAAAAGGATTTCTGCGAAAACTCTGCTTTTTTCGATCCCACTTTTCAGCCGCACCGGTATTTCGCCATCGGAGAGCCACGTCTGTGCGATCATAGTCCCGATCCCAGGTAACAAACTGGATGCCGTGTTTACTATGCGTTCCCGCCAGTATCGTGCCATTGAAGTCGGCAAGGATGCGGTAGTCACCCTCCAGCCCGCTGGCTTCGGGCTGCGGAGCAGTTTCCATCGCAGTCATGTACTCCAGCGTTCGGGCGGCGATGTCCTCATCACGAGGCTCGACTCGCTGCCGGCATCCCACGAATGGCAGAGCCATTCGCAGGAGCCCTGCCGGACCTCTTGATTTAACGCGCTTCGCGCCGGTCGAGGCAGCGTGTTCGCGCCTGCCCGCGACATTCCAAAAAGAAAACACCACCCTGATGGATGGTGTTTCTTTTTGGAGCGGGCGACGAGGCTCGAACTCGCTACCTCGACCTTGGCAAGGTCGCGCTCTACCAGATGAGCTACGCCCGCAGGCGGCACCACTATTGCGGCGCCTATGGTGCCTCAGGCCGGGGTCGAACCGGCGACACGCGGATTTTCAGTCCGCTGCTCTACCAACTGAGCTACCGAGGCATATGGCGACCAAGAAGGGGCTCGAACCCTCGACCTCCAGCGTGACAGGCTGGCGTTCTAACCAACTGAACTACTTGGCCGTGTGGATGGTGGGAACAACTGGACTCGAACCAGTGACCCCCTGCTTGTAAGGCAGGTGCTCTAACCAGCTGAGCTATGCTCCCGTACCTGTCGTTCAAACGACAAGGCATATTATAACGTTCCCATCCGCATCTGTCAACAAAAATTTTTCAATTTTTGTCCTTTTCCTTACATATTTTTCAGCAGGCCCTTCAGGTCCTCCGCCGAGAAGTCGTACACCGCGTCACAGAACTGGCACGTCAGCTGGCAGCCGCCCTGCTCGGAGAGCATCTGCTCCAGCTCGTCACGGCCCAGGGAGATCAGCGCCCGTTCCACCCGTTCCCGGCTGCAATAGCACTTGTAGGATACTGGGCACGTCTCCAGTATCTTCAGGTCAAAGTCGCTCATCACGTCCCGCAGCAGCTGTTCCGGGTCGTCGTTTTTGTCCAGCAGCGCCGAAACCGGCCCCGCGGCCATGATGCCGCCCTCCACCTTGGTGATGACGTCCTCCCCCGCGCCGGGCATCAGCTGGATAAGATATCCACCGGCGGCCTTGACGCTCTGGTCCCGGTCCACCAGTACGCCCAGGGCACAGGCGGTGGGGATCTGCTCCGATTCCACGAAATAGCCCGCCACGTCCTCGGCGATCTCGCCGCCCAGCAGATCGATGGTGCCCACATAGGGCTCCTTCATGTGCAGGTCCTTGATGACCGTCAATGTGCCCTCATGACCCACGGCCGCGCCCACGTCCAGCTTGCCGTCCGGCCGCAGAGGCAGGTCCACATGGGGGTTGGTCACGTAGCCCCGCACGTTGCCCTCGTTGTCGCTGACGGCCAGCACCGTGCCCAGCGGACCGCCGCCCTTGAATTGCAGCGTCAGGCTGGCGCCGTCGCTTTTCAGTGCGTTGCCCATCATGGACGCCGCCGCCAGCGTGCGTCCCAGCGCCGCCGTGGCCACAGGCAGCGTCTTGTGTATCTGCCGGGCGCGCTCCGTCAGGCCACGGCTGCAAATGGCCGCCGCCTGCACCATGCCGTCGGTGGAAATAGCTCTTACGATACGATCTGCCATAGATATAACCCTCTTTCGCCTCACACGCCCCGCCCAAAAGGGCGGGGCGCGGTCATTCCTTTTGATCCGCCCGAGTACCGGGCCGCTTTATTTGCGGACACAGCTGATGTAGACCCGCTGCTCATCCGCACGGGGCCGGCGCATACGCATATCGCCGTAGACCCGAACATCGCCAAAGCCCGCCGCTGCCAGCCAGGCGGTCAGTTCCTCCACAGAGTAGGCCCGCTGCCGGTGCACCTCCGCGCTGCGGCGCCATGCGCCGTCGCCGCGGCGGCGGAACAGGTCCATGTAGTAGGTACAAAGGCCCCTGTGGTACTCCGTCCGCCACACGCAGTAGGTATCCCCCGTCTCATCCAGGAATACCTGACCGTCCAACGCCGCCAGCTTAGCCGCGGTGTTCACGTCGAACACCAGCATCCCGCCGGGGGCCACAAACAGATGCAGCCGCCGGAACGTCCGCTGTACGTCCTTTGGGTCCGTCAAGTAGTTGAGACTGTCCAGACAGCACACCGCCGCGTCCACCGTACCGTACAGGTCCAGCTTCGGCATGGACTGGTGCAGGAATACAGGCGGCACACCAGACGTCTCCCCGCCCTTGCTTATGGCCGCCGCCAGCATATCCTCGCTGCCGTCCACGCCGATGACCTCGTAGCCCTGCTGCGTCAGCAGCCAGCTCATGGTCCCGGTGCCGCAGGCCAGGTCCAGCACCAGCTTCACCGGGATACGGCTGCGGCACAGCAGCTTCTCGATGAAATCCAGCCGCTTTCCATAGCCCACATCCTCGGTCAGCGCGTCATATGAACCGGCCAGCGCCTCATAGCAGCTCATTTCTTCTCTTTCTCCTTCATCTTCTCCAGCACGCTCTCATACCCGCCGTTGCCGTAGATCAAGCTGCGGTTCACTCGGCTGATGGTAGCGCTGGATGCGCCGGTGCGCTCCAGAATGTCGTTGTAGATCATCCCGTCATTCAGCAGCGTGGCTACCTCATAGCGCTGCTCCATGCTCCGCAGCTCAGACACCGTGCACAGATCCTGGAAGAAGTTATAGCACTCCTCCTCCGTCTCCAGCATCAGAATGGCCTTATACAGCCGGTCATTCTTTTCTTTCTTTCCGATCTTGGACTTTGCGGTTCGAACCATGATCGTCTCTCCTTCTTTCTCCCTTTTCGGGTACTGATGCCAGTATAGCATTTTAGTCCGCGAAAGTAAACCACCTTATTAAAAATATTTTTGTCGACTAAAGCTGTAAAGCGTCACAGCAGCTGCCCTCTGCTCGCCACCAGCTCATCGATAAACACCTTGGCCGCCAGCGGCAGGGTGCGGCGGTCCTTGGTGACCAACAGCCAGCGTCCGGATGATGGGCGGATCAATGGACAGCTCCCGTTCCAGCGAGGTCATCATCTGGCTCAACGCGGGCCGGGTGTAGCCCAATAACTCCGCTGCCTTGGTAAAGCTGCCCACCTCCGCCACCTTCAAAAACGCTTTGTATCGATGCATGCTCAAATAACATTTCTGCATGTTCATATAATGAACATCAATTTTACTTATTTATAAGTTAAGCATATAATGAGGTCACCAAAAAGTCCGGGAGATGGTAACGATAGGGAAAAACGAGTTTGCCCCCGGCGCGAAGGCCGCGCTGTACTTCGAAGCGGAGTTCCATGTATAAACCACACATCACCATGCCTTTCTCTCCCCCAAAAAGGCAGCGGCGGACGCTTCGCGTCCGCCGCTGTCTTTTTCACATATTCATGCTTCCGTCTTGCCGTGCAGCTTCTTTTGCAGCCAGTCCTTACCGTCCACATAGCGGGACACGATGAAGGATACCACATAGTCGCCTGCGGCATTGACCATGGTGGCGGGAGGATCCACCAGATTGCCAATAGCCAGCGCGATGGGGTACGCGATGGCCAGCTGGTCAGGGAAGAAGATGGTGCAAACCACCAGTTCGCCGGTACCGCCTCCGCCAGGGATACCACTCATGGCCACAGAGGAGAACACCGCCACGATGATAGCCAAAATAGCCTTATCCGTGGAGAAGTCCATCCCGAACACGCCGAACAGAAATGCCACCTTGATGATGGCGGACATGGCCGAGCCGTCCATGTGCATGGTAGCGCCCAGGGGCAGCACGATGTCCGTCACGTCCTTGCTGATACCGGACTCCTCCGCTACCTCCATATTGGTGGGAATGGTAGCCACGCTGGAGCAGGTACCGAAGGACACCGCCGCCGGGCGGAACAGCTTGGAGAACATGATCTTGGCACCGCCTTTGCCGCCGCCGAACCGGGCATAGATGGGGAAGAAGATAAACATATAGGCAAAGCTCATCACATAGTAGATGATAAGCGTACGGCTGTAATCGCCGATGAGCGTCGGGCCATAGGTGGCCACCAGGCTGGCGAAGAAGCCGAAGAAGCCGATGGGCGCATAGTAGGTGACCAGCTTTACGGTCTTCATAATGCAGTTGGTGATATCCTCCAGGAACTGCGCCGTCTTGGTCTCGGGACCGCCATTCATCTGGACACCGAAGCCGAACAGCACCGCCGCCACGATCAGGGGCAGAATGGCCCGGCGGCTCAGCAGCTCCGCAAAGTCAGGCTTCGTAAAGAAATTGACGATCATATCGCCGAAGCCCAGTGCTTCGCCGACCTCGCCCTCCACGATGGTGTAATGTCCATCTACCAGCGGGAAGATGCGGCAGACGATATACATCAGTACACCGGCAATGGCGGCGGTGACGAGGAACGTGGCGATGGTCACGCCCATGATCTTGCCAGCGCGCTTCACGCTCTTCATATTGGCGATGGCGGAGGCAATGGAGCAGAACACCATAGGCACCACCACGCAGAACATCATATTGATGAACAGCGTGCCCAAAAACTCGATCTTGCTGCCGAAACTGGGCGCAAACGCGCCTACCAGGCAGCCTGCCACGATGCCGGCAAGCATACACAGAATAAACCAGTAGTTCTTCAGAAATTTTTTCATAGTGACCTCCCACTCTCTCAAATGAAGTCTTACAGTCCCTATTATACGGGCATTTTTCGCAAAGTAAATCAGAATTCCTGCGTTGTTATTTGCAAATCCTGCTGTTTTCCTTTGGCGTCCGCCGAAGGCCCATGGCCAAACTGCTTTTTATAGGCCCGAGAAAAGGTAGAGTAATCCTGATACCCCGCCTGTGCCGCCGCCTCCGCCGGGGTACAGCCCTGGCCCAACAGCTGCCGGGCCAGCAGCAGCCGTTTCTCTGTCAGGTATCCATGCACGGAATACCCCGTCTCCTGCCGGAACCGGCGCATCATGTGGTACTTGCTGATATAAAACCGCGCGGCCAATTCATCAATGGTCAGCGGGTCCGCCAGGTGCAGGTTCAGGTATTGCAGCAGTGACACCACCTTGCTGTCGCCGCCGGCGGCGCCTACCCGGTGGCCACCCCGGACCACCCGGTTCACCTCCACCATCAGCTCCGTAAACTGCGCCTGCGCCAGCAGTGCTGCCCCATAGCCGCCCTGCCGTACCGTCTCCGCCAATGCCTGGAACAGCGGCCGCACCCGGCTGCCACCCTCGTCCCGGTATACATATTGAAATGTCTCCTGTGCCTGTCGGAAGCACTCGGAGGGATCGCAGTCCCCCACCGTCAGTGCGCGCAGATAGTTCGGTGCGATATACAGGATCATCCTCTCATAATAATCCCCCGTTTCCACCACCGGACGATGGATGCTCCCGCTGCCCACCAGCACGAAATCCCCCGGCGCCAGCTCATACCGTTCCCCCTCCACCGCATAGCCAGCTCTGCCGGCCAGCAAAATGATGATCTTGTGGAACGTATGGTAGTGGTATTCGATATATTCCCCCCGCCCATCCGCCAGATGGAACAGTCGGAACGGCTCCTTCAGGTAGCCGCGCACCTCATATTGCAGTGGTTCCATGCGCTCACCTCCGCACTTTTTGCCGTTATTATAGCACTTGCTATGCAAATATTGCAAGTTTCCTTTTCAATTATAACCATTCTGAAAATTTTGTTTCCATTTTGTAATTTTTGTGTAGCTTTTTTGATAGACTTGTGCTATGATAATTCATGTTAGATGTCGGGGGAGCCAATTCCCCGCCGACTGACGGTGTATGCCGGGAGCCTTACCCCGGCAGATCCTATGCGAACGGAAGGTAATATCCCATGCTTGGAAAACAGATCGCGGCACTGAGCCTTTCCGGCCTGCTGCTTTTCTCTGGCGCTGTCACCGCCGCTAACGCGGACGAGGCCACGCCCATCGACACCACCGGCTACGCCGCCGCGGCCGAGGTCCTGGCGGGCAACGGCGTGGCATCCAGCGCCGCTACCGCTATGCAGACCGGCAGCGGCCTGCGCCTGGCCCAGGCCTCCGGCCTGCTGGACGGCGGCGAGACGCCTACCCTCAATCAACTGGCCGCCCAGGCCCTGCTGCAGGAAACGGCTGCCCTGGAAAAGCAGAACTTCCTGGCGGAGTATGACGGCGTTCTGGTAGACTGCGGCTCCTATCTCTCCCTGCGCGCCGAGCCGGACACCTCTGCCGATCGCCTTCGCATCATCTTTGACGGCAAGGCAGCCCAGCTGCTGGACGTTACCGATGACGGTGAATGGTACAAGGTCACCTATGGTACCGACACCGGATACGTTCTGGCCGAGTACTGCCAGCCCGTGCATTACGCGGACTATGAGGGCACCGCCGCCACCAATACATTGCTGGAAGACGTTATTTCTCAGGCGTACACATATCTGGGCACCCCCTACCGCTACGGCGGCACCAGCTACAGCGGCATCGACTGCTCCGGCTTCACCATGAAGGTCTTTGGTGCCCTTGGCATCAGCCTTCCCCACGGCGCCACCAGCCAGTATTATATGTGCCGCGGCGTCACCACAGAGGAACGTGCCCCCGGCGACCTGGTGTTCTTTGCCACCGGCGGCAGCGGTATCGGCCACGTGGGCATCTATCTGGGCAACGGGCAGTTCATCCACGCCAGCACCTCCAGCGGTGTCATCATCAGTTCCCTGTACGAGAGCTACTACGCCCGCACCTACCTGTATGCCGCACGGCTCATCGAAATGTAAACACGGCAGCTTCTTCATGGCTCCCTTTTTGGATTCGGAAGCGCCAGCCAAAAGGCTGGCGCTTCCGCTTTTTTCTTGTACTCTGCATATTTGCATATTTATTCAATTATGCGACTATCGTATACAGTAATATACACAGCTACCTTTCCTTTGCTCCCCAGTTTATCGTGTGCTTCTTGTACAAATTTACATTTCGTGCGGATTTTTATACAAATTCATGTTGACATTTATTCACATCAGGTGTATAGTAGCCATCGTCAGGAGGGAAACCTCCAATATGACCGTCTATATTCCGGTTCCCGGTATAGGACCATACAAGATCTGAAAGGAAGTACATAACATGAAAAAGTTTATGGCAATGCTGCTGGCGCTGGTCATGGCGCTGAGCCTGGTGGCCTGCGGCCAGAAGGCTGACGACACCGCCAAGGATGATGCCAACACCGATAACACCGATGATTCTCTGGTGGTTCTGGAGAACGTGGTGGATTGGGGCGAGACTGAGCCCTACCGCGTCCTGGTGCAGAAGGGCGACCCCAAGGGTCTGCTGGAGGGCATCAACAAGGCCATCGCTGAGCTGACCGCCAACGACGGCGCTCTTATCAAGGAAATCGAGGACAAGGTCGCTTCTCAGGATACCTATATGCCCGACGCTGTTTCCTCTGACCTGGCCGCCGAGACCACCGATGATACCGCTGCCAGCGACAAGCCCGTTCTGGTCATGGGCACCAGCCCCGACTATCCCCCCTATGAGTTCTTCGCAGATGCCGCTATGACCGAGTACGCCGGCATCGACGTGGAAGTAGCCAAGTATATCGCCGAGTCCATGGGCATGACCCTGCAGATCGAGTCCATGAACTTCGACAACCTGGTGACCTCCCTGAGCAACGGCGACTTTGACGTGGTGCTGGCCGCCTGCGAGTACACCGAGGAGCGTGCCAAGGCCTGTGACTTCTCCGATCCCTACTACACCGATCTGCCTCCCGTCATTCTGGTGAAGGCTGCCAACGCCGACAAGTACAAGACCGTTGACGATATCAACCAGGCCTCCGTCATCATCGGCGCCCAGAAGAACACCACCAAGGCCATGGCCGCCGCGGATATGTTCCCCGAAGCTGCCAACGGCATGGTTCTGGAGTCTCTGGTCCCCACCCTGGTCACCGAGCTGAAAAACGGCACCATCGACCTGCTGGTGCTGGATGGCAATGTGGGCCTGAGCTACGTGGGCTGATCTCCCTGTCCCCTATCGCAAACGTGCAAGGCGGCCGCCTTGCACGCTTGCGTGTTCTTAAGAACTTTTGAAAGGATGCTTCGTCTATGTCGTGGAATGATCTGTTTGTCAACATGGACAACACCAACTTCTTCAACTTCTCGTTCCTGCCCAAGTACGGCTCCGCCTTTGTCCGCGGCTTCGAGTATACGCTGCTGCTGGCGGTGGTGTCCGTGCTGCTGGCCGTGATCCCCGCCCTGCTGCTGGCCATGATGCGCCTGAGCAAGATCAAGCCTATCAAGTGGTTCGCCGGCGCGTATATCGCCGTGTTCCGTTCCACCCCCATGCTGGTGCAGCTGTCCATCATCTACTTCGGCTTGTTCCACTACATTAGCCTGCCCCGGACACTGTTGTTCGGCTTCATCGCCATCAACCGGTTTATCCCAGGCGTGGTCGCTTTGGCGCTGAACAGCTCGGCGTATGTAGCCGAGATATTCCGCGCTGGTATACTGGCCGTGGACAAGGGGCAGACCGAGGCGGCCCGTTCTCTGGGCCTCAGCAGTTGGCAGTCCATGCGCCTGGTGGTGCTGCCCCAGGCCATCAAGAATGTCCTCCCTGCCCTGGCCAACGAGGTGGTCACCATGGTGAAAGAGTCCTCCATCTGCTCCGTGCTGGGCATGGCGGAGATCATGTACACCGCCCAGACCGTCTCCGGCAACAGCTACATCACCCTGGCTCCCTACGTGCTGGCCGCGCTGGTCTACTTCTGCATCAACTACCCGGCCTCCAAAGCCATCGAGGCCATAGAAAGGAGAATGCGCCGTGGCGATAAGCAGTAAAGTTCTCATCTCCGTAAAGCACCTGGTCAAGGAATACAACCACGGCACCGTTCACGCATTGGACGGCTGCGATCTGGATATTCACAAGGGTGAAGTGGTGGCCATCATCGGCCCCTCCGGCTCTGGCAAGTCCACGCTGCTCCGCAGCTTGAATATGCTGGAGGAGCCCACCTCCGGCGCAATCTACTTCGACGGTGTGGACCTGGCCAGCAAGTCGGTGAACATCGACCTCCACCGCCAGAAGATGGGCATGGTGTTCCAGCACTTCAACCTGTTTCCCCATAAGACTGTGCTGCAGAACATCACGCTGGCGCCCGTCACCCTGAAGAAAAAAACACCCGCTGAGGCCGAGACCCAGGCCCGCACCCTTTTGGAGCGCATCGGCCTGTCCGACAAGGCCAACGAGTACCCCAATATGCTCTCCGGCGGTCAGAAGCAGCGTATCGCCATTGTCCGTGCTCTGGCCATGGATCCGGAGGTCATGCTCTTCGACGAGCCCACCTCCGCCCTGGACCCCGAGATGGTGGGTGAAGTGCTGGACCTGATGCGCGACCTGGCCAAGGACGGGATGACTATGGCCGTGGTCACCCACGAGATGGGCTTCGCCCGTGAGGTAGCCGACCGTGTGGTCTTCATGGCCGACGGAAAGATCCTGGAGGAAGGCTCCCCCACGGACATCTTCGACCATCCCCAGGACCCCCGGCTGCAGGATTTCCTCAGCAAAGTGCTGTGACAACGATAAAAAGCCCACCCCTTTTGGGGTGGGCTTTTTATCATCCTTATGACTTTCCGTGTATCTCATTGCCGCAGCGGGGACAGGTGATGACAATGCGCCCTTTCCCTCTGGGCACCCGGCACACCGCGCCGCAGCCCGGGCAGGTAAAGTAGCAGTGCTCTTTATCCATCCGCTGCTGCCTTTTCCCGGCAATACGGCGGCTGATGGGCCACCAGACCTTCTCCATGAACCGTGCGTTCTCCGCCCGCCGCTTCTCCAGATTGCGGGAAAACATCCGGAACAGTGCCAGCAGGGTGATGATCCCGGCCACGGTGCCGATGATGCTGTATGCCAGCGGCACCTTCTCCCGCAGAAAAATGTTGATGATATCCAGTACCAGAGCCGTCCAGACCATGGTCAGCGTCAGCCGGTCCACACCGTTGCGCCCATACATGAAGCGCGACAGCGCGTTGCCAATACGTTGCAAGAAGTTCATAAAACCGTCCCTTTGCCTTCCGCGTCCACACCGCAGGTTTTCTGACAAGATATTTTACAGGAAAAGTCAGCAAAGGTAAACCCCTTTTATTCAAAATTCACAGAATGGACAAATTTTTGTTTTTTTACTGCCGGCGCAAAACCAGTCCCGCCGCCTTGCAATTCGCCATAAACCTATGCTATAATAAATTGATTATGCACCGCGAGCCGGCGGTCACCCGCCGGCTCGCCGCAGGCCCCGACCTCTCCGGGCGGGATCGGCTGCGCTGTCTGCCGCACTGCGGGGCCTGCATATCCCATACTATGCCGCCGCACTGCTGCCAGTGCGGCGCGAAAGGAAGCTGCTCTATGATCAAGATCGCCCCCTCCATCCTGTCCGCGGATTTTGCCTACCTGGCCCGTGACATCGAAAAGATCTCCACCGCCGACTACGTCCATGTGGACGTGATGGACGGCCTGTTCGTGCCCAACATCTCCATCGGCATTCCGGTGGTCAAGTCCATTCGTCCCACCACCGCCCTGCCGTTGGATGTCCATCTGATGATCGATCGCCCGGTCCGCTATGTAGAGCAATTCTGCGACGCCGGTGCGGACATCGTCACCTGTCATGTGGAGGCGGACACCGAGGAGAATATTCTCTCCGCCATCAACAAGATCCACGCCAAGGGCAAAAAGGCCGGCGTGGTGGTCAAGCCCAAGACCCCGCCCAGCGCCGTCCTGCCCTTCATCGACAGGGTGGAGCTGATCCTGGTCATGACCGTGGAGCCGGGCTTCGGCGGTCAGAAGTTTATGGCCGATATGATGCCCAAGGTACAGGCCATCCGCGGTTATATCGATGCCATGAACCCCGCCTGTGAACTGGAGGTAGACGGCGGCGTGGATGGCGACACCTGCAAGCTCTGCATCGCCTCCGGTGCCAACGTGCTGGTGGCCGGCAGCGCCGTATACAAGGCTGCCGACATCCCCGCCAAGATCAAAGAACTGAGAGGGTAACATCCTATGGAGTATTTTCCCGCTCCGCTGGAAAAATTAGTGGAGCAGTTCGCCCGCTTGCCGGGCGTGGGCTATAAATCCGCCCAGCGGCTGGCCTTCTATGTGCTGTCCCTGCCGGAGCAGGAGGCCCGAGCCTTTGCCGACGCCATCATGGACGCCAAGCGCAACGTGACCCTCTGCCCCGTGTGTCAGAACCTGACCGCCGGCGGCCTGTGTCCCATCTGTGCCGACCAGAAGCGCGACGACGCCACCATCTGCGTGGTGGCTGACCCCCGGGACGTGATCGCCATCGAGCGCAGCCGGGAGTACCGCGGCCGTTACCACGTGCTCCACGGTGTGCTGTCCCCCATGAACCACGTAGGCCCTGACGATCTGCACATCAGATCCCTGCTGGACCGCGTGGCCCAGGGCGGCATCACTGAGGTCATCATGGCCACCAACCCGGACACCGAGGGCGAGGCTACGGCGCTGTACATCGCCCGGCTGCTCAAGCCCTTCGGCGTCAAGGTCACCCGCCTGGCCTATGGTATTCCCGTGGGCGGTCACCTGGAATTCGCCGACGACGCCACGCTCATGCGTGCGCTGGAAGGGCGGCGGGAACTGTGAAACGATTTGCTTGCCTTATCTTGGCCGCGCTGACAGCGCTGTCTCTGACCGGCTGCGGCGCCGCCCGGCCCACCGAGCTGTCCCTGTTCGCCATGGACACCTACATGACCTTCGTGGCCATCGGCGACGGCGCTGATGACGTGCTGACTGACCTGAGCCGCACCGTCAACACGCTGGAATCCTCCCTCTCCCGCACGGTGGACACCAGCGAGGTCTCCCGTCTGAACCGTGACGGCTCCGCCGTCTGGGACGAGGACGGTGCGCAGCTGCTGTCGTGGGCGCTGCAGCACAGCCAGGAAACGGACGGTGCCTTCGATATCACCATCGCCCCGCTGGTGGAGCTGTGGGGCATCACCTCCGACAGCCCCCGCGTCCCCTCTCAGGCGGAGATCGACGCGCTGCTGCCTCTGGTGGGCTATGAGCACGTCCACCAGTCCGAATTTTGCAGCATCTCTCTGGATGAGGGCTGCTCCGTCGATCTGGGCGGCATCGCCAAGGGCTACGCCTCCGACTGCGCCGCCGTCCTGTTCCACCGCAGCGCCCTCACCGGCGGCTGCGCCAATCTGGGCGGTAACGTGTACGTCTACGGCACCAACGCCCAGAACAAGCCCTGGTCGGTGGCCATTCAGGATCCCGCCGACAGCGAGGGCTATGTCTGCACCCTGAGCCTGTCGGATGCCTTTGTGGTCACCTCCGGCGGCTACCAGCGCTATTTCACCGCGCCGGACGGCACGGTGTACCAGCATATTCTCGATCCTAAGACCGGCTATCCCGTCCAAAGTGACCTGACCAGCGTCTCCGTCGTCACACGGGGTGGCTTCGGCGGGCAAGGCACCCGTGCCGACGCCTACTCCACCGCCCTGTACGTTATGGGTGAGCAGGCCGCCGTGGACTTCTGGCGCTCCCAGAGCATGTCCTTCGACATGGTGCTCATCACCCGGGACGGCCGCGTGGTCTACACCCCCGGTCTGGCCGACTGTTTCAACGAAAAGGACGGAACCGCCTATGTCTACCAGCTCCTCGCCTCCTGAACTGAAATGGAACCGCTTTGACGCGCTGGTGGCGCTGGCGGTCGTGCTGCTGGCCGTCGTCTCCGCGCTGTGCTTCTATCTGCCCAAAAACCAAAGCGGCGCCCTCACCGTGGTCATCGACATCTCCGGTCAGGAGGTCCGCCGTGTCCCCCTGTCCGACTTCACCGAGGCCACCGTCACCAGCCGCGGCTATACGCTGCACATTGCCGCCGAGGGCGGCGCCGTCTCCGTGACCGACAGCGACTGTCCCACCCAGGACTGCGTCCACACCGGGGCTATCTCCCGTGCCGGGCAGTCCATCGTGTGCCTGCCTGCCCAGGTGGTCGTCCACCTGGAGGGCGCGTCCACGCCGGACGCGCCTGACGCGATCGTGGGGTGAGCACATGAAGTGGACAGCAAAAAACATCGCCCTCTGCGCCGTGCTGGCAGCGCTGGCGCTGGGGCTCAGTACCCTGGAGGGGCTGTTCCCCAT
The DNA here is from genome assembly GCF_049060325.1 of Vescimonas sanitatis. Lineage (NCBI taxonomy): Bacteria > Bacillati > Bacillota > Clostridia > Eubacteriales > Oscillospiraceae > Vescimonas > Vescimonas sanitatis. Next base: position 216,814 of record NZ_JBMGPW010000003.1, read on the forward strand.
CTCCCTGCTGGTGCCCCTGCCCGGCGTGAAGCTGGGCCTTGCCAACATCGTGACGGTGTTCGCCCTGTATCAGTTGGGTGCCGGCGCGGCGCTGGCCATTCTGCTGACCCGCTGTCTGCTGGGCGGACTGTTTGCCGGAAACCTGTCGGCCATGCTGTTCTCCGTGCTGGGCGGACTGACCGCCATGCTGGTGATGATATTCCTGCGGCGCCTGCCGAAGCTCAGCGTCTACGGCGTATCCATCGGCGGCGCGGCAGCGCACAACATCGGCCAGATGGCCGCGGCGGTCATCACCCTTGGCAGCACCATGGTCTTGGGCTATCTCCCCTTTCTGCTGGCCGTGTCCCTTTTCACCGGTGCGCTGACCGGCTTCATCACTGCGCTTCTGCTGCGTGCCACGCGGCATATCCGATTTCACTGAGAGGTGCCACTATGGATAAGAAAGATCAGATCATTTTGCAGCAGCTGGACGTGATACGCTCCATGACGGAGAACAACGTCCGCCGCATGGGCAGCGACTTCTGGGGCACGCCCTTCCAGGACGTTGGCAAGGCCCCCGCCGCCCCCGGAAAGCCTGCCGCGCCCGAAAAGCCCGTCCCCCCCACCGCCGACGCCAAGCCCGGCGATGCCGCGCCCGAAAAAGCCGAGGAGCTTCCGCCTCCGGAAAAAATCGAGGACCTACTCGCCGAGCTGGACACCTACATCGGCCTGAACGTGGTCAAGGACGAGGTCCACGACCTCATCAACATGGTCCAGGTCTACAAGCTCCGCGAGCAGCACGACCTCCCCACCACCGATATGTCGCTCCACATGGTCTTCACCGGCAACCCCGGCACCGGCAAAACCATGATGGCCCGCATGATGGCCCGCATCTACCGCAGTCTGGGCATTCTCAGCAAGGGCCAACTGGTGGAGGTGGACCGCAGTGGTCTGGTGGCCGGCTACGTAGGCCAGACCGCCCTCAAGACCCAGAAGGTCATTGAAAAGGCCATGGGCGGCGTGCTGTTCATCGACGAGGCTTACGCCCTCAACGGCAAGTCCGAAAACGACTTTGGTCAGGAGGCCATCGACACCATCCTCAAAGCCATGGAGGACCACCGCGACGACCTGGTGGTCATCGTAGCGGGCTACACGGAACTGATGGACAGGTTTATCCACTCCAACCCCGGTCTGGAGAGCCGCTTCAACCGTTTCCTGCTGTTCGAGGACTACACCCCGGAGGAGATGTTCGAGATCTTCAAAATGCGCTGCGGCAAGGGCTACGTCCTCGCGCCGGAGGCCGAGCCCCTGGTCCGCGACTACATCGCCGAGGAGAGCGCCGACCCCAGCTTCGGCAATGCCCGCGGCGTCCGCAACCTGTTCGAGCACATTCTGGTGGCCCAGAACAACCGTCTGGCCAAGCTGGAAACCGTCACCCGCGAGGACCTGATGACCATCACCCCCGACGATGTGCTCCATGCCCGCGGCAAGCTGGACGACTGACACGCAAAAAAAGAAAGCCCGTATGGGCTTTCTTTTTTTGTTCGCTCAGTGCCGCTTTTTGCCGACCCACGCCATGCCGGTGACGGACAGGACAGCCGTCACGGCGTAGATACCCACGCCCGCGTCAAAGGTCTTGGGAGAACCCTTGGTCTCGTCCGCCTTGGTGTCGGTGGTGGGGTGGTAGTAGTAGCCGCCGGTGGAGATCACTTTACTGCTATTGACTTTCTCCGCATAGAGCTCGGCAATCTCATTAACTCTATCGGTCTCTCCACTGGCAACAGCGAATTTAACAACGTCTTTCAAATTGTTATTTGAAAACTTTGCAATGTACTTTACACTATCACTCGTATTTCCACTCATACTGCTGTGAATTCGCACCACCGCATACGCTGTAACAGTATTATCGGAAAAGGTGATCATCTCCTGGCCCGCATCAGAAAGGTTCGCGCCATCCCAATTACCGGCGATCTGAAGCGCCATATTGTCAGAGTTCTCCGTAGGTAAATTAAAAGTACTGCCAGAGATCACCACCGTAGGTTTGGCATTACCTAAGGTTGCGGTGTCACTTCCCACCGGTACACCAGGAATAACATTAATGCCGCGGCCCTTGGAGTTAGTGGAGTTAATAGTGCACCCGGTCAGCGTGTAGGAAATGGCTCTATTGTCAAAAGCAGGCTCCACCACATTCAGCGTAATGGCATATCCCGTAGTGCTGTTGTTGAACTCACACTGATCAAATGTGTATTTTGCCACATTGCAAGGCATGATTTTGTACATCTGCCAAGCATCTTCAAATGTGCAATTAACGAAGTCGACTTGAATAGAATCCTTAAACTGCTTAGATGTATCTACTCTGCGGTCATTCAAAATCACCTTTTGCAGCTTATCCAATTCCTGCTCCATTATGAGTTGTAAGCAATTATGAAAAGACCTCCTTCCAAAATATTGAAATTTCTTTGAGAATTAAAAAGATGCTGTGCATAATTTCCCTTTATACTGTGAGCATCACAATATAAAGGAGGCAAACTATGCACAGCAGAAAGACAGTTCCAATCCCTGACTTGATGAGCGCAGCAAATATGGAGTTGATCCGTCTGGACTTCAAATCGTCAACCCTCAGTCGGCAT